>NZ_CBDTNW010000151.1:0-15424 GCF_965361815.1 Rubneribacter sp. | reverse complement strand
TTGGCGCTTTGCGCCATTTTCTCCGTGGTTCTGGGAATCGTCGGCATAAGCCAGCGCCGCAAGTAGCGGACGCGTCGGCAACGCCGGCAGGAAGGAGGTGGCGAACAGCTGAGTGAAAAGGGAAAACCCCGCTGACTTTGACGGACTGCGGGGTTTCGACCAAAACACGATGCTGCCCGGATCAGGCGGGGCACCGCTTGGTTTGCATGATAGCACACGATGCGCAGGTGCGCCAGAGGCACGTCGCGTCGTGGCCGCATAATAATGATACAATTAGTTGTAAATACAGCCGCAAACCCTGTTCCTGCGGGTGCGAGTTGTTGCGCCTTTGGGTGGTTGTGCGTGCCGCTGCGCTTCCGCGCCCCACCGCCATGCTCGCCTTCTGCCGGCCGCGTCCTCTACCGCCGCATGCCCCCTACCGCCACATCCCTTGGCCCACTTGCACATCCCTTGGCCCACTTGCCCCACATGCTGCGACCCCGGGATGTTTCACGTGAAACATCCCGGGGCCTCAGAGGAAGGAACCGGGGCGCTTGGCAGGTCGAAAGAGCGCCCCGGAATCAAGAGGGGATGTCAGTCGTTACGCGCTGCGGCGCCTCCGCAAAGCCCAGGCGCAGCCGACGGCCACCACAACGGCACCCAGCAGACCCACGCCCGCGGCGCCGGTGCGGGCCAGTAGCACGGCCAGGCGGTTCTCGAACTCGTAGGAGTCCTCGGCCCCGTCGTAGCGCACCTCGGTGGTAAGCGTGCCGTCGCCGTTGTCGGTGACGGTCACCGTGGCCGTCACCACGTGGCTGTCGTAGGAGACGCCCGCCTCGCCGGTGTTAGCCTCGGCAATCTCGTAGGTGAAGGTGCGCGTGCCGGCGGCGCCCAGGTCAGAGGCGGCAAACTCCAGCGGCTTGAACGTCACCGAGCCGTCGGCGGCATTCGTGGCCGTTTGCAGCACCTGCCCGAACTCGTCCGAGTCCGCCATGGCGTCCTTCAGCACAAAGCTGAACAGGCCGTCGGTCAGCGTCCCGCCCTCGAAGCGCTTCGAAGCCGAAAGCACCGCCGATCCTGTGGCCGCGTACGTGTTGGCAACCGTCACCTCCACGTCGTCGCCGGTCAGCACGCCGGACAGGTTGGACGAAGCGTCCGCATCCTGCGTCCAGCCGGGCGCGGCGGCCTCGGCCACCTCGTACACAGCCCCGTACGGCATGCCGGAGAACACGGCCTTCTGCCCGCCCAGCAGGGTAAGCGTCCCGCCGTCGTCCACCGTCACCTCACGCACCAACAAACCCTCGGCGTCAAGCACCTGGCCGGTCACGCCCAAAAGCGGCGAACCCTGCGCGTCTTTGAGCGACAGCGTGAACTCAAACTCGCGCGCGGCCGCGGCAGCGCTCAGCTCGTCGTTGGTCACCACCTTGGCAACCGAGAACCCAACCGTCTGCATCTCGTTGGTGAAGGTGTTGTCCGACCCGTCGGCGCCGTACGAGGCAACCGCCGACAACGTGCCGTCGCCATTGTCGGTCACCGTGACGGTAACCGTGCGCACGGCGGTGTCGTACACCACGCCGTCCAGCGCGAACCCGCCCGCGGCAATCTGCTCGGGCGTGGCGGCGCCATAAGCCACGCCGTCGGCGTTCACCGCGTTGGCGGGCACCTGTTCGCGTATGGAGTAGGTGTAGGTGCCCGCCTGCGTGTAGGAAATGGTCGGGAAGTATGCCGGCGCCTTGCCGTAGGCGGGGTTGGCCACCTCGGCTCCGTTGGGATCGTCCGGATCGGGCATGGTGGCGTTGGAATCCACCGGCCCGTTCACAGCCGTGCCCACCAAAGCGCCCAGGGCGCCGTCGGGCTGCTGCTCGAACAGCTCGAAGGTGAACTGGCCGTCGGCCGCGGTGGCGCCCTCCAGCAGTTTGTACGCCATCAGCTGCACATCGCCCGAGGCGGCGTACTCGTTGGTGAACGAAACCGCAGCCTCAACGCGGGACTCGATGGTGCCCGCAGTGTTCGTGGCGCCCGTCTGGGTCCAACCGGCCGGCACGTCCAGCTCGCTCACCGCATAAGAGCTGCCCGCAGGCAGGTCGGCGAAGTGCGCCGCCTGGCCGCCCTTGAGCGTGATGACGCCGTCCGCCGTCGTCTGCGGCGCGCCGCCGTCCACCGTGTACTCGCCCGCGTACGGACGGCCCGCCACCGTCAGCTTGAAGCTGAACTCCTGATCGGCCGACGGCCCGCCGGCCATCGCACCGCTTACGGCCTTGGAAATGGTCAGCGATCCGGGCACCGTGGTGTTGGCGAACGCCGCCGCACCCGGCGTGTCGTCGGAGTCGTCGTAGACCACCTCGGCAACCAGGAAGTTCGAGTTCGCCGGGTCGGCCGACACGTTGACCGTCACCTTTTCCTCGCGCGGGTCGTAGTTGATGTTCGCGTCGCCGCCGTCCACCTCGCGAATCACGTAGGTATGGGTGCCCACCGCATCGTACTCGATGGGGAAGAACACCACGTTGCCGCCGTCGCTCACCGTCACAGGACCGCCAACCGCAACCTCCGTGCCACCCGTGGTTTCGTACAGCTGGAACTGGAAGCCGTCGGCCGCGTGCGCCCACTCGCCGTCAAACGTCTTGGTGGCGAAGATCTGCGCGGACGTTGCACCCGGCGTCCACTCGTTGGTGAACACGGCCTCCTGCGTGTCGTCGGGCTGGATGATGCCCATGTCGCCCGTCTTGTCCACCAGCTGCCAGCCCGCTTCGGACTGCTCGTACACGCGGTAGCTGGTACCCGCCGGCAATCCTGACACGGTGGCGATGTAGCCCGCCGGCATCGTGACCTCTATCACACCGGCCTCGGGCGTGGAGATGTTGGTCAGGCTTTGCCACTGCGCGTACAGATCGTACACGCCGTTCGGAGCTGCCGCCAACTCAAAATGGGGAACCGTGCCGCCATCTTCGTAGAGCACGTCACCGTCGGGCGTGCCGCTCCACCCGACAAACACATAGCCAGGCCTATAGAGCTGCGTGCCCACCAAGTTCAGCGTAGCGTCATTGCTCGCATCAGCTTTCTGCGTTGGCATATTCCCGGAGCCGCCATTCGCATGGAAGACAATGTCTATGGACATATCCCATACGTAAGTACCCGCAAGGCCGGCCTCGTAGGCATCCGCAAGCTCTATAGGCGTGTACGAGAGACCCGTCAGATCCTCTTTGATCCACGTTTTTTTGATCGTATTAGGTGTGGGGAGCGTAGTCTGCGCCATAGTATTCGACCCTTTGAAAGAGAAGTTTGGCCCCAGCGTCACAGAGGAAAGCGCACTACACCCGTCGAACATATCTCGCATAGTCTGATAACCCGTCGTATCAAAGTTTGACAGGTCGAGGGAGGTGAGTTTCAGACAATTACGAAACATGTATGCCATCTGAAAGGCTTTTGAAGTGTCGAAGCTCGACACGTCGAGGGAGGTGAGGGACGAGCAGCCCTCGAACATGCTGGCCATGCTCGTGACTTTTGCGGTGTCGAAGCTCGACACGTTGAGGGAGGTGAGGGACGGGCAGCTGAAGAACATGTTGGTCATGCTCGTAACACTTGCGGTATCGAAGTTCGACACATCGAGAGAGGCAAGGGACGAGCAACCTTCGAACATGCTGGTCATGCTCGTAACACTTGCGGTATCGAAGTTCGACACATCAAGAGAGGTGAGACTTGAACAACCGCTGAACATGTCCGACATGCTCGTGACGTTTGAGGTTTCAAAAGCGCCTCCAAACGTGATGGACGTCAACTGCGCGCAACCGGCGAACATGGCCGTCATGCTCGTCGCTCGATAAGTTTCTAAAGATGAAAGATCGAGGCTGGTCACACCGGAGTTCTGAAACATGTAAGACATATCCGTAACTGACGAGGTGTTCAAACTCGACAGGTCCACTGATTTCAAAGACGTGCAACCGTTGAACATGTTGGCAAAATTTGTAGCGATTGGCGTATCAAACGAACCCCACGTGATGGACTCCAAAGAGGAGCAGCCTTGGAACAAAGCCCTGAGGCGCTGCACAGAGCTCGTATTGAAATTGGTGAAATCAACCGACTTCAAGTTTTTGCAACCGGAGAACATCGCCTGCAGATTGAAAGACGACGTCGTCCCGGGCTCGAATTCCACGCTTGTAATATCGTTAAGGTTGTTTTGCCAAGGAAAAGCGCATGTGGTGGTGCTTGTATTAGTGGTCGTTACGCCCGTGCCGCCAATGGTGAGACAGCCGCTGTCGTCGATGGTCCACCACCAGGTTCCCATGTTGCCGCTGGCTATGTCGGCATATGCCTTTTCGGGGACGAAGAGGCTGGTCACGAAATCCACGGCGCGGTCGATGAGGGTGGGCTCGGCGGCTTCGGCAGGCTCGCTTGCGGCAGCGTCGCCGCCCTCGGCGGCATCCGCCTCGTCTCCCGCAGCAGCATCCGTCTCGTCGCCCGCCGCAACGTTCGCGGCCAGGGCGTTGCCGGAAGCCTTCTCCACCACCTGCACGTCGCTCGGGTCCACGTCCACGGGCAGGCCCTGCTCGTTGGTAAGCTCTATGCGGAAGGTGAAGGTTTGGTTGGGGTCGCTGCCCGCCTGCGAGTTGGGCCCAATCACCTTCTCCACGCTCAGCGCGCCGTCGTGATAGCGGTTCTGGAACTCATACGAGCCGTTTTCGGCCGTCACCGTGCCGTCGCCGCCGCACACGGCGCAGTCGGCGGGATGCGGGTCCACGCCCGCGCTCTCCCAGCACGGCACCTCGAAGCCCTCGAACTCCGTGGACAGCGAGAGCGTGCCGTTGTCGTTGTCGGCCACCGTCACGCGCACAAGCGACACGTGGGTATCGTAGTCCATCGTGGCGTCCGCGCCCGCAACCTCGCGCATGGCGTACACGTAGGTCTTGCCCGCATCGCGCTGGTCGAAATCCAGCAGGAAGTTCACCAAGCCGTCGGCGTCGTTGCGCACCACGGTGCCTACGGGCGTGAACGTGGACGTGCCCGCGCCCTCGTCAACGTCGATGCGGCCCAGCTCGAACTCGAACTGCCCGTCGGTCAGCTGACCGCCCAGCAGCGTCTTCATGGCCTGCAGCGACACCTGCCCCTTGGCCTCGTAGCTGTTGTCGAACACCGCGCCGGCGTCAACGTCGGTGGGATCGGCTATGGGCGCGCCGGCGGCGTCGAAGTACTCCACCTGGGTGCCCAGCGTGCCGTCGCCGTTGTCGGTGACGGTCACCTTCGCCGTGTACACGTCCGCGGCATAGGTGTAGCCGGGACGCGAGGAGTCCACCTCGCGGATGGTGTAGGTGTAGGTTTTGCCGTGGTCGGCCTGCGTGAAGGCGAGCGCGCCAAAGGTGACGGGCGCGGTTTGCACCGTGTTGCCATCGGCGGCGTTAGGCGCGTCGCTGGCCACGGCGTTGGTGGCCGTGCGCACCACGGCGCCGGTCTCGTCCACCAGCTCGAAGCGGAACTGGTAGGGCGACATCTTGTGCCCGGTCAGCTTCTTCACGGCCCTCAGGTTCACCGCGGACTCCGCCGCGTAGGTGTTGGTGAACGAGGCCGTTTGGTCCTCATTGGGCTTGATGGTGCCGGTGTTGCCCGTGGCGCTGGTGGTGAAGCCGGGCACTTCGGCCTCGGTCACCTTGTAGTTCACGTTCTGCGGGATCTCCAAAATCTCCGCGCGCTGGCCGGCCTCCAGCACAATGGTGCCGTTGGTGGCCACAGTGCCGCGCGACACTTCGGCGTCGTCCGCGCCGTACACCACGTAGGCAAACTCGTCCAGCACCGGCTCCTCCACGGCGGCGTCGCCCGAACCCACGGTTTTGGTGAACTCAACCGTGAACGTGAACTTCTTGCCGTCCTCAACCATTGTGGTGCCAAGCGCCTTCTTGGAAAGCACCAAGTTGCCGAAGGGATGATAGGTGTTCGTGATGTCGAAGCCGTCCTGCGACACCACGTAGGAGGGGACGGTGGTCACGTCTTCCTCAACGGTGTAGACGATCTCCACACCGCCGTCACGGTACTTGTCCAGGCCCGTGAAGCTGTACGACCAGTTGCCGGAGGCGTCGCCGCGCACCGTCTTGGTCTGCACCAGCTTGCCGTCGGCGTACAGCTTGATCTTGATGGACGCGGGGCGCTCGCCCTCGGTGTCGCCCACCCAGGTCTTGACGCCGGACACCTCGGTTTGCTCAGGCTTGTGAACGTTGGTCATGGTGAAGGCGCCGCTTACGCTGTCAAACGTCACGCTGGGAGTGTAGCCCGCCGGCGTGTCGTCCTCGCGCAGGGTGTAGATGATCTTGCTGCCGTCGTCGTTGAGGTAGGGCAGCGGGCCGAAGGTGGCCGACCAGTTGTTGGAGTCGTCCAGCACCTTCGTGGCGTCGGCGGCGGTCCAGCCGGCAATGAAGTCCTCGGCGGGCTTGCCGTCGGCGTAGAGGTGCGCGGTCACGCCGCGGTCGGGGCGCAGGCCGTCTTGGTTGTCGGCGTCGTCCCAGGCCTTGGTCACGTTCAGCTTGTACTCCACCAGGCCAACCTTGGTGTAGTCGTGGCGGATGGCGCTTTCGTGCTCACCGCTCGCGCTCACGTCCGTGGAGGTCATGACCACGTTGTTGTACGCGTGCGCATCGCGCTCGATAAGCTCCGAAGCCGTATCGCCCTGCGGAGCGCGCATGTTCAGGATGGCGGACACCTCGCTGTTGGGGCCAAGGGTGAACTCGCCGCCGTCGGCTGCCTCGCGCGCGTCGATGGCGATGGCGCGCACCGTGGACAGATCCGTGGCCTCCGTGAGCAACTGCCAGCCGCCGGCGTTGCCGGGAGCGCCCAGCAGCAGCGTCTCGTCTATCTGGGTGGTTCCGTCTTGCGAGTTGATGACGCCCAGGTCAACATGCATATAGTTGGTGCTGTAGTACACCTTGGGCGCGCATCCGGCGGCCTCGAAGCCGCTCACGTCTATGCCCTCGAACGTGCCCCTCCATATCTTGCCGTCGCCCACGGCCTGAATGTCGTCAGGGTCGTTGCCGCCGTTAGGAATATAGTTCTCTATGGTGTCGTAGATGATGATGTCCTTGGTCTTGGACGTTTCACCGCTCTTCATGCTCAGACGGTAGCTGTAGGTGCCGCTCGCGTACACGTCGCGATCGGTGTCCTGGGTGCCGCCGTAGGTCACGCCGGTGGACCAGTAGCCGTCGTTGTTCGTCATCACCAGCTTGTTCAGCGACGAAAGCGCCGCATCGGGAGCGTCAACCGTCTGCGTATGGCCCGCGTAGACGAAGCTAGGCGCGTCATGGTTGGGGTTGAGGTCGGTCATCGCATCGCGCTCTTCGTCGCTTGCGAACGCGTCTTTGGTGCCAACGTTGTTGCTGCCCCAGGCGTTGTCCTCTTCGCCCTGGTAACCCGGGACGGTGCCCAACTTGTCATTGCCGGATTCGTAGGACACCACGTTGTGCAGCTCGTTGCCGTAGGTGTTCAGCTCCAACCGGGTGATCTTGGCGTCGAACTCCAGCGTGACGGTGTCCTTGTAATAGGTGAGCGAGCCTTCTTTGTAGGTGGACGACTGCGGCGTGAGGTCGGCCTTCACCACCAGCATGGTGCGGCCGGTGCCGCGGTAGTTCTCTATGGTGTACGCCTCCACGATGATGTCGTTGTCGCGCATTTTGATGGTGTCCATCTGCGGAGCCATGCCCTTGGGCAGAAGGTCGTAGAACGTGCCAACGGTCTCGGGCGTCAGCGAGCCGTCGGCCACGGCCGCCTCGTAGGTGGTCTGGTCGGAGATGAAGCTTTGCTTGTCCAGCTTTATGGTGTAGTGCTGGGTGTAGGTGCCGTTGCCGTCCTCGTAGTTCCACGCGCCGCCCGCAGGATCGCTGGCGGTTTTTTCCAACAAGGCGCGCGTGTCGGTGGTGTAACCGTTCAACTTGTCGCGACCGCGCTTGTTAATGCTGGTCAGCTCCGAGCCTTGATCGTTGGACACCGTCATGTTGCTGTAGTTCCACACGCTTTTGGTGGGGTTGGGCGTGCCGTCGAACGACTCGGCGGCCAGCGTGCCCATGGCGCCGGAGGCCAGCACCGTGGTGTTCACGCGGATGGCGTAGTACACGCCGGCCACGGTGGAGGACAGCACGGTGCGCACGCCCTCCACGCCCTCGGGCAGATCCACCGTGGACGAGGTTTGCGTGCCGCCGGCGGCCAGCGTGATGTTCAGGCTTCCGGTGGTCCAATCGGCGGTGGCAAGGTCAACCCACTGGCCGCCCTGCTTCACCTGCAACGTGACCTGGGGAATCTTGGTCACGTCGTCATCGCGGACGTAGTCAACCGTGCCGTCGGAAAACGAATCGAAGTCTATGGAGCCGTCGGGTTTCAGATTGATCTGCGTGGCCTTCATGATGGTGGGTATGGCGGGGAACTCCACACTCTTGAACGTGAAGTCGGTGCCCAGCTTCAGGCCGTTGTCGTAGCTGCCAAAGGCGCCGGTGTCGGTGAGCGACAAACCGTAGTCCTCGGTGGTCAGGGTGACGGGCTTGTGACCGTAGTTGGCCAGGTTGCCCAGCGGGTTGCCAGAGGAGTCAACCTCTTCGTAGGTCCACGGCAGCAGATAGCCCATGCTGCCCACGGTGTAGGAGATGTCCACGTCCTGGCCGTCGCGCAGCGAGTTCAGCGCCGAGGGGTACACGCCGTAGTAGTTGTTCGAATACGCTGCGGACAGGTCGCCCGTTTTGCTGAAGGTGTCGTGCACCGTCTCCATGCCGTTGGCATAGGGCGTGTGGCTGTTGCCGTTTTTGTACACCATGAAGTGCCCCGTGGGCTCAATGAACACCGGGTCTTCGTAGGTCCACTTCACGCTGGAGCTGGCGGTTTGGGTGACCACCTTCTGCGGGTCGGTTTTGCTGGGGTCGTTCGGGTCGGTCCAGGTGGGATCCTTCTCGGTTAAGGTGTAGGTGACGCTGTTCTCAAACGTGTACTCGTTGTCCTTGGTGAACTGGTCAAGCGGGTAGGCCACCTTCACGGTGGTGTAGGACGAGGTGCCGGTGGTGACGGAGGACGTGTCCGGTCGCACCACCACGTCCTTGGAGCTGGCGGTGCCGTCGCCAGCGGTCTGATCGATGATGAAGCCTTGGTAGGTGTCGCCCTTGGTGTCGGTGAGCTTCAGCTCGTAGGGCTGGTTGGTGTTCTGGCTGATGTAGGCGTTCATGTACCAGGTGACCACCACGTAATGGTCCACGCCGTCGATGCGCTGCGCCTCGGGGATCGAGGAGGCGGGCAGCACTTCCACGTCGCCGGACTGGCGTTTGGTGGCGCTGGTCATGTTGGCTTCGGTGTCGAACTGCGCCGTGAGAGCGTTGTCGCTTTCCTTCGAGATGACGGTGCCCGTGGGCGTGACGGCCTCGATGGTGGCCGTGAACGGCTCGCTGGGCTCCATGTCCTGCATCCGGGTGGGGTCGATGCCCTGCACCTCAAACTCGATGTAGCCCTGCGTGGCGGCGCTCAGCTGGCGCGTGTTGGTGATGACGATGTTGCCGTCCACCAGCTTGTAGTTCCACTCTCCGTTGGTGGAGGGATCCTGGGGCAGGGGGACGACCGTCTTGCCGATGGGGTTGCCGTCGCGGTCGTAGAACATGTTGGCCGGCACGGTGATGACCAGCTCGCCGGGGGCGAAGTTGTTCTCGCCCGACAGCGAGTAGGACAGGCGCATGCGCACGGCCTGGTCGTCGCGGTTGGAGGGCTTGAGGTAGAGGTTGTCGGGATCGCCGTCGTCTGCGGTGTCGGACGTGATCCACTTCATCGTGAGGTAGTTGATGAAGGAGCCGTCCGCGCCGTCGTTGGCCCGCGAGGCGCGGGGCGCCGCAAACGCCTCGAACGCGGCCGTGGCCGCCTCGTCCGCCGTAGCGGCGTCCAGACCGGCGACGGTGCGCAGGGCTTCGGAGGCGTTGGCACGCGAATAGGTGGCCGGACCCTCCAGCGTGACGCTGGACACGCCGTCCACCTCGTGGTATGAGGCGTTGGACTCGTCGGACTCCGAAGCGGCGTCGGCGGCGTCGGCGTCATCTTGCGCACCTGCGTCGGCGGCGCTGCCGGCGGCGTCGCCGGTGCCGTTGTCGCCGGGTGCGGGCGCCACGGCGTTGGAGCCGGTGTTGGCGCCGGAGGCGTTGGCGGCTGCGTCTGCGCTGCCGGCGGCGTCGCCGGTTGCGGCGTCCGCATCCGCGCCTGCGTCGGCGGCGTTGCCCGCGCCGTCGGCCGTTGCGTTGGCGGCGGCTTGCGTGCCCGCGCCGGCGGCCGCGTCGTTCGCGCCGGCGGCTTCGCTTGCGCCCGTCACTTCCACTCCCGCTTCGCGCGCGGCCTGCGCCAGCGCGGCTTGCGACTGGTCGCCTTGCCGCTGCTCCTGGTCGGCCAAGCCTTGGGCCGGGAACAGCGACACGGTCAGCATCACCGCCATGAACACCGCGAACGCGCGACGCATGCCGGCTTCGTGGCGCCGCAAAGCGCCGAAAGTCTGTTTGCCATGCATCTTCATTTCGATCCCCGTCTGCTCTTCTCTCACACTTCCGTCGTCTTCCGGTTCGCCGCCTTGCGCGACGCCGTTACCTTCTTTCGCACCAGCACTCCCGCCGCCGTGGCCAGAAGGACCGCAGCGGCTATGATGAGCGGGCGCGTGTTGTCGTTCACGTACACGCCCACATCCGGCGCGGTGCTGGCGAACTCCGCCGGATCGTACTCGCAGCGCTCGCCATGGACGAGCAGCCGCTTGTCGTTCACGCCGATGCGCCCCTTCGGGTTCCACGCATCGGGCGTGGTGGTGCAGGTGACCAGCGTGCACACGTCCCCGTCGTCCGGGGTCACGTCCACGCCGCTCGGGTCCACTATCTCCCAGCCGGTCACGCGGTAGGCGTACACCTCGCCCAGCACGTGAACGGCGAACACATCTCCGGCCTCCAGCACGCGGATGCCGTCGAACACGCGCTGCCGGTACAGCCCCGAATGCCCGGTTAAGAAGCAGTGGCTGCGCTGGCCGCCCACCGGCAGGGACGTTTCGGGCTGGTGGCCCGCTCCCGCCGAGAGCACCGTTTCGCTCACGCCGTGGTACACCGTGGTGGTGATGCCGGCGCGCGGGCACTCTATCCAGCCCATCGCGCGGCCCGTGGCGCTTGCGGCGTCGCTGGCGGCGGCGCTTGCGGCGTTGCCGCCGGCGGCGCTTGCGGCGTTGCCGCCGGCATCACTGCCGGCGGCGGTGTCGGCGCTGGTGGCAGTGGCGTCTTCGGCGCCGGCAACAAGCTGCACGTCGTAGGGCAGGATCTCGGCTTCGCCGATCACCTCCTGCGCCTGGGCGTCCTCGTAGCCTCCCAACCGCGCGTTGTAGGCGCTCGCCTGGGCGAGGAGCCACTGGCGCTCGCCCTCGTCCATGCCCTCGGCCGCGTCCGTGACCGTGGTCACGTTGGTGGCCGCCTGGTACTGCGCGTACAGGTTGAGCGCCACCGGGGCCAGGCACATCAGCAGGCCCACCGCAACAAGCAGCAACGGCAGGACGGGCCGCCGCGTACGGGCCTGCGGACGGGCCTTCTTGCGGTGGCCCGCGCGCAGGACCGCGTTCTCAGGCTGGGGCGGAACCGGAGCCTTGGCGGCGGCTTGCGCATCGGCTGCGGGCTGGGTCGGAGCCGGGGCCGGAGCAGCCTGCGCCGCGCGTACGGGCCGAGCCTCGGCGGCTTGCTCAGCGTTCGCGGACCGGGCCGCCCCCAGGGGGGCGGACGCCTTGCGGGGCGTCGGCCTGCTTGCCGCGCGAGCCGCCGATGCGATCTCGGGCTCGGGCCTGCGGGGCGTCGGCTTGCGCGCGGCGCTCCGGGCGCCCGCGTCGCGCTGCGGCTGGGAAGCCGCGTGCTTCGCGTGCGCCGGAGCTTTCAGCCGCTTGCGACCGGACGATCCTGCCATGCGAGGACGCGCTCCTTACGCGTCCTGCTGCTCGGCGCGGTTGCGGCGCGTGCGCACCAGGTACCAACCCAGGCCCACGGCCACCACCGCAGCGCCGCCCAGCCCAACGCCCGCCGCACCGGTGAGCGCCAGGGTGACGTTCTTGTCGTTGGTCACGTCAACGCCCACGGTGCCGGTGTCGGCGCTGGTATTGCCAGTGTCGCCCGTGGCAAACGCGCCGGTCACCGTGCCGGTGAGGCCGGTCAGGTTGCCGTCGCCATCGTAGGCGGGCGTGACCACTAGGGTGATCTCGGGGTTGGCCGGCAGCTCGTAGCTATCGGGGGCCTTCGTCTCGATCAGCGTGTAGGTGCCCGCGTCCAGACCCTTGATGCCGGTGATGGTGCCCTGGTCGTCCGTGACGAACTTCTGGGCGTCGTCTTGCGTGTCAGCCGTCCATGCGCCGTCCTTCAAGAACTTGCCCTCGGCGTTTTTGATGACGAACTCCGCGCCGGACAGCACCTGGTTCGTGACCTTGTCCATCTTGTCCACGTTCACGGCAAAGGTGTACACCTTCGCGCCCACCTCCGTCGTGGTGCCCGTGGTGGTGGCGTGCGGGTCGTTGGAGAACTCGAACGTAGCCGTGTTCGGGTTGCCGTCGTCGCCGTAGACGATGTCGGCGCCCGTGAGCGTGGCGGTGTAGGTGATGGTGAGGGTGCAGCCAGGCGTGATCTCGGACACGCCGGTAGTTCCGTCCAGGGTGTTGTCGTTGCCGACGGTGAGCGTCTGGCCCGCCACGTTGATGTCGAACTTGTCGGTGACCTCGGTGCCAGTGTCGGCATCGCCCACGAACACCTGCACGTCATCCGCGCTCACCGAAAGGCCGGCGGACAGGTTGTCGGTGACCAGGGCCTTGAACGACGTGAAGCCGCCGTAGTTGTCGGGGATGGTCACCGTGATGCGGTAGGGGATCTCCTGGCCAATCTCGTAGTCGGCGTAATCGCCCCACGCATTGTTGGAGTCCTCCTGCACCTCCTTGTCGATGCTGGGAGCGGCGGCCTTCTCGTCCACCGTGGTGGCGGCGCCGCCCAGCGGGAACCAGATGGGCAGCGTGGCCATGTCCGTGGTGTCGTCGGGGTCCAGAGTTGTGGCCGTGGTCAGGAACAGGTAGTAGCCTTCGGGGCCGGTGAACTCCACGCCCTGCGTGGCGGTGCCGGCCGACTGGATGTTGTCGTGCACCCACTTGGCAAAGCCGTTGGCAAAGCTCGCACCGCTCGGCCACTTGGGATCATGGACGCCCGTCCCAGCGGAGTCGCCAATCTGCGCCGAGATGTACTCAAGCGCGTTCTGCGCGATCACTTTGGCCGTGTCCACGCCGGCATCGTCCACGCCCTTGTTGGCCTTCAGCCAGTCGATGTAATCCTGGCCCAGCTGCGTGACGAGCGCGGTTTGCTTGCCGGTGTCCACGCTGGCGTCCCACGCCACGTTGGAGGCCATGTTCTGATCGTCGATGTCAGCCGTGAACAGGCGGTACGCGTCGTAAGTGGCATCGGGGTTGGCCACCTGCGTGATGGTGACGGAGCCGTCTGCCGCCCACGCGCGCTCGGGTGCGGCCGCAGCGCCCATGCTGCCCGCCATGGTGCCTACCAGCGCGCCGCTCACCAGAAGAGCGGCGGCGCGATTGCGCCAACTGCCGGTATGCGAGATGTTGTCGATAATGCTGCGATTCACCTTCGTTTCTCCTTTACGCATGATGTGCTCCTTCCTTCCTGCGCTTCACGGCAGCCACCGCAAAAGCCGCAGCGCCCACAGCCGCCAGGATCAGACCCAGCTTCGCCAGCGGAGCCAGGCTGTCCCACGTCTTGGCAAGCGCGCTCGTAATGGTGTTGGGCGCGCTTGAGGAATTCTGCTTGCCGCCGTCGTCGGCCGGCGGGGTGCCCGTTTCGGGCTCGTTCGTCACCGTGAACTCCACCGAGGTGCTTTCGGCCTGCACGTTCGCAGACAGATGGCTTTCGGCCTGCACCTTCATCTCAATGCCGTCAAAGCCGTGCTCGGCCGAGATGGTGAACAGCGACTCAGGGTTCTGGGGAAGCCGGTAACCCTCGGGGGCCTCAAGCTCCACCAGGGCGTAAGCGCCGGTGGAGAGCAGCGGGATGCTGCCTATCGAACCCTGGGCGTCCGATTCGAACGTAGCGCGCGTGGCCTCGGCGCCGAAGCTGCCGTCTTCCTGCAGCCATGAACCCGCCTCGTCGCGCACGGCGAACACGGCGCCCTGCAGGGCCGCGCCATCGGGGGAGGCCTTTTTCACCAGCACCTTGAAGGCGTAGGCCTTCGTTTGGTCCTTGGGGGTCTCGCCGGTGCCGTCGTGCGAGGGGAAGGTGGCCCACGCCGTGTTGATCAGGCCCGCAGAGCCGGCGGCGGCGTTCGGATCGACGATCATGGAGTAAGTTAGCTCCACGGTGTCGCCGGGCTGCACGGCTGCGTCGCACAGGTTGTCGATGGTGGCCGTGAACGAAGAGTCCTTCGCCTGCAGCGTCATAAGCTCCGTGATGTCGGTGCGCGTGCCGTTTGCGCTTGACACCAGCGTGAGCTTCGCGCTGCTTGGCACCAGCGTAAGGCGCGCGTCCCATTCGTCGTGGAACGCGCAGGTGTAGGTGCCGCCGTTGGCGAACTGCTTGATCGTCTCGGGGACGGTGAGGATCAGGCGGTACTCAAGCGCCTGGCCATTGCCGTAGATGCCGGAGTCAAGCCACTCGTCTCCGTCTTTGATCTCCTTGACCAGGGTGGGCGTGTCGGACTTGTCGCCCAATTCAACGTCGCCGCCGGCAACCCAGGCGAGCAAGGGGCGCTTGCCCTCGGATTGCAGCAGGTACCAGCCGTCGGGCACCGGCACGGCGGGGCCGTTCACAACCACCTGATGCGCGGCGTTGGCGCCGGCGGTGGTGACATGGGTGGCCAGCCATGCGGCCAGCGATCCGTCCGCGTCGGTTGCCAGCGCGTCGCTGGCTGCTTGGACGAGCGCGCGGCCCTGCTCCTTGGCGTTGGACGCGGCTGGATCGTACGACGGCAGCGACGTTCCGCCCACCTGCTGGCCGGCCACGCCTTCCCACGCGAAGTTGCGGTCGGGCGCGCACACGCCGTCAAGCGGAAGGGCGTCTGCGTCCGCGATGCGCGTTGCCGCGTAGACGGCGCTCGTCTCTCTGTCCGAGACGATGCGGATGCTGCCCGCGTTCGCGTCAGCGAAAGCCGCGGAAGCGGTTGCGACGGCGTCTGCGGCAGCGCCCGCAAGCGCGGTCAGCGCAACTGCGACGGCAGCCAGCAACGCGGTCGCACGCCGGGGTATCCACAGGCGCGCGGACGCTCCAGACTGTGTCGGCATATCCTCCTCCATTTCCCGATAGTGAGCCCAATGTGACCAAGCTATTCTTTCACACAGACGAAAAGTGAATCTATCTCATTTATGCCATTAACCTCCCGGGTGTTGTTGTTTCCCCAGATGAATGGCTTGTCGTTCGTTTTTAGAAATTCGCCTGATTCAATTTCTGGTTGAGGGAAAAGCGCT
>NZ_CBDTNW010000150.1:0-10858 GCF_965361815.1 Rubneribacter sp. | reverse complement strand
CTTGACGAGTACGACATCGTGCGTTACCTGGAGGACGAGGAAGGCGGTCGCATAGGCTTCGTCCTGTTGGAGGACGGCGAGGAGGTGGAGTACCTCTACGTGGACGAGGACGAGGACGTCGAGCCCGCCGATGGGGGCGCCGGCGACGAGGACGAGTTCGACCTGGGCATCACCAGGGAGGGCGTGGCCGAGACGACAAAGGACATGAACGCCATCTACAAAGACGGCATCGCCGTGGCGGCCGAGCTGAAAGGCGCCTTCGACGACATCAAGGGAGCCCTCGATTTCTCGTCGTTCCTCAAGAAGTAGAACCCGGCGTGTCGGATGCCCCCCCGGGGGGGGGTACGCTGCGATCACTGAAATCGCTGCGGCGCGACGCTTTGCGGCTCGCTGCAGCCGGGCGGGTTTTGGGCGGGTTTTGGGACGCGAACCGACACGGTTGCTTGACAAACGAGAGCCGTGGAATAGAATGGATTGCCACGGTTTTGAGGGTGCGGAGCCGTGCGCACGTTGACAAGGTGGGGCCTTCGACCCGGCATCCGACGCGATCTTGCGGCGCGGATGCGCCTTGCATGCAAGGGGGCGACTGGTTTCGACATGGTACGTTCGATATGAGGAGCAGGTCGTGGTCTCCTCTCCACGTTAAACAGGGGTACCGTCAATTTAATTGGCAAAGCTAAGACTCAGAGCGCTCCTGCGCTCGCCATGGCTGCTTAATCGCGCCTGGCTGTCGTCCCGGGAACTTCCCCGATTCCGGGTTCGGCATCATTTCAGGGGAATGCGCGCGGGCACGTAGCCGGTATGGCTCGCGCAAAGATCGAACCGGCTGGGAAGGGCGACGTTTGCCGGCGGACCGGCCCCTTCCGAGAACCGACCGTCTGCTAAGCCTGTAGAGCCTGATGGAGAAGGTAGTATGGACCGGAGTTCGATTCTCCGCGCCTCCACCAACTATAATTACGCCGCTTAGAATTGTGAAACACCGGTTCAGGCGGCGTTTTTCATGCCCATTTTCGACGGGGCCAGCGAACCCCCGCAGGCGCTTTCGCGCCCGACTGCCAGCCGGCTGCTCGCCCGGCCGACCGCCCGCCCGACCGCCCGTGCATTCGCCAAACCGCCGGCGGCGG
The DNA here is from genome assembly GCF_965361815.1 of Rubneribacter sp. Lineage (NCBI taxonomy): Bacteria > Bacillati > Actinomycetota > Coriobacteriia > Eggerthellales > Eggerthellaceae > Rubneribacter > Rubneribacter sp. The sequence continues at coordinate 9,734 of NZ_CBDTNW010000150.1, read as the reverse complement.
GATCCGCGTCAGCGGTTCGGCCGTATCCGCAAGCTGGAGGTCTGCACAACTTGCGGATTCAATCAAGTGCCAGGTTCAAATTGAAGATGCTGCCCGATTGTTGCAAGGCGACGGCGGCCATATTGCTACAATAGTGCGACGTTCCAACATCGTGGGAGATATGATGAGCGACAAACGAGACAAAGCGGCGCGCGGGCGCCATGCGGCCGGCCCCCGGCGCGCCGAATCCGACAAGCCTATCAAGGTCGCGCCTCCTGCCGCCGTTGCGCCGGTAAACCCCGCTGGGCCCGATGCGGCGTCGTATGGCGCTCCCGGCTCGCCGTACGTTCCCGCCCAGGCGGCGGCTTCCGCGCGTCGCGCGAAGCCTCTGAAAGTCGTGGGCATCGTGCTGGGGGCGATCGTCGCGCTGCTCGCCGTGGCCTATGTTGGCGTGGCGCTGTACTTTTCGGGCCGGTTCATGCCGAACTCCTCCATCGGCGAGGTGGACGTCTCGCTGATGGAGGCCGCAGACGCCGAGCGAGTCCTGGCCGACTCGGTGGCCGATTACCGCCTGTCCGTCTCGGGGCAGGGCTTCTCGCTTCGTCTGACCGCAGCCGACGCGGGGCTGTCCATAGACGAGGCCCGCGTGGTGTCGCGCGCCCTTGCGCAGGTCAACCCCTGGGCGTGGCCGCTCGAACTGCAACGGGATCACGACGCCACCTCCGAGCTGGTGACGACGTTCAACGAGACGGGGCTTGACGAGGCCGTGCGCTCTGCCGTGGCGGCGTTCAACGAAGGGGCCGAGCAGCCCGTCGACGCCTCGGTGGCCTACGACGAGGCGAAAGGCGCGTTCGTCGTGCGGCCCGAGTCCGCGGGCACCGCGCTCGATCCCGACGCCGTCATCGCGGCCGCCGACGAGGCCCTGGCGGCCCTCGCCCCGTCCGCCAAGCTCACTGCGGAGCATCTGCTGAAGCCCGCGGTCCTCTCCACCGACGCCCGTCTCTCGTCCGCCGCCGCGTCCGCCAACACCATGATCAAGGCCGATCTCGCGCTGACGATGGGCGGCGCGGTGGTGGGGGAGGCGAACGCCGACACGGTGTCGCAATGGGTCACGTTCGGCGAGGACGCGACCGCGGCGCTGGACGAAGGGGCCCTGACCGCGTGGGTGGACGGCATCGCGTCGTCTTGCAGCACCGTCGGAAGCTCGCGCACCTACACGCGTCCCGACGGCAAGACGGTGACCGTTGCGGGAGGCTCGTACGGATGGGAGGTTGACCGGGACGCGCTGCTGGCGTTGGTCAAGGAAGCCGTCTCCGCTGGCAGCGTGCAGACGGCGGAGGTCCCCACGATCTCTGCGGGCACGGCGTTCAACGGCGCGGGCGCGCAGGATTGGGGTCCCCGTTACTGCGACATCGACCTGTCCGAGCAGTACGTCCGCTTCTACGACGGAGCAGGCGCGCTTGTGTGGGAGTCCGCATGCGTGACCGGGACGCCGAACGGCTCCCACGACACGCCGCCCGGCGTGTACGTGCTCAACTCGAAGGCGAGTCCTTCGAAGCTGAAGGGAACGAACCTCGACGGCTCCAAGTACGAGTCCACCGTGCAGTACTGGATGCCCTTCGTCGGCAACGTCATCGGGATGCACGACGCGGACTGGCAGGCCGCGTTCGGGGGCACGCGCTACCAAGACGGCTACGGAAGCCATGGATGCGTGAACCTGCCGCCGGGGGCCGCCGCGCAGCTCTACGGCATCATCCAGACCGGCGACGTGGTGGTGTGCCACTGGTAGGCGATCGTCCGGACCCGGGTTCGTCCTTTCCGGGATGCGCCCGGGGCCGCCTCACACCGCCGTCAGGTCCGTCACCTGCAAAGGGACGATGCGTGCCAGCTCGGAAAGCGGCATGTCCACCTGGCAGCCGATGCGCCCTCCGGAAAACACGATGCGCTCGAACAGCTCCGCCGTCTCGTCGATGGCGGTGGGGAAGAGGCGCTTCATTCCGATGGGCGAGCAGCCTCCGTGCACATATCCGGTGAGCGGTAAAAGCTCCCGCGCGCGCACCATGGCCACGGCCTTCTCGCCTGCGGCCGCAGCCGCCTTCCTGAGGTCAAGCTCGCAGGCGACGGGGATCATGAACACGTAATGCGCGCCCGAGCGCCCCACGGTGACGAGCGTCTTGAACACGCGGTCCTCGTCAAGCCCGAGCAGCTGCGCCACCTCGACGCCCGAAAGCGCTTCGGGACAGTCGAAGTAGCGCACCTCGAAATCGGCGCGCGCGGCTTCCAGCTCGCGCACGGCGTTCGTCTTGACCTCGCGGGATCGCGCCATGGCCGTCTTGCCCGTCAGCGGATGAAGTTCGTCTTGACCTTGGGCTCCACCTCGGGTGCGGGCGTGCCCTCGGCGGCGCGCAAAAGCCAGGCCAGGTTGCGGCCGAGGACACGCATGGTGTGCAGCCCCTCCCCGTCCTGCCGCACCTCCTCGACGCTTTGGCCGTGCACCATGGGCCAGTAGGTGGACGAGGCGACCGGCATGCAGTTGATCTGGAAGTACTTGTTCACCTGGTCGATGGCCGGCGTCGTGCCCGCGCGCCGTGCGGAGGCCACGGCCGCCGCGGGCTTGAAGCGCAGGCGCGCCGACGCGGCGAAGAACATCCGGTCGAGCACGGCGAGCAGCGCCCCGTTCGCTCCGGCGTAGAACACCGGCGTGCCCACCACCAGGCCGTCGGCCTCCTCTGCTTTGGCGATGAGGCCGTTGACCGCATCGTCGTCGAACACGCAGCGAGCGTTCCCGCGCTTGGCGCAGCCGCCGCAGCCCAAACAGCCGCGCACGGGATCGCGCCCTATCCAGGCGATCTCCGTTTCCACGCCTTCGGCCTCAAGCGCGCCGGCCACTTCGGAAAGCGCCGTGTGGGTGCAGCGCCTCTCGTTCGGGCTTCCGTTGATGAGCAGGACCTTCATGCTCGCTCCTTTCCCCTTGCGACCGCCTCGGCCGCCTCTCTTGCCGCAGTTTCCAGTGATCAGATTAGCAGATACCGTGGGCGGGCGCGGCGGTCTGCAAACAACGAACAGGCCCTGCGCTATACTGGGGGCATGGATACGACGCAGACACACCTCGGTTCCGTTGCCGGCGCGGACAACGCGCCCATCGGCGTGTTCGACTCGGGCTTCGGCGGCCTGACGGTGGCGCGCGAGATAGCGAAGGCGCTGCCGGAGGAGTCGCTCGTGTACCTGGGCGACTCGGCGCGCTGCCCCTACGGGCCGCGCTCGCTTGCGGAGGTTGACGGCTTCGTGCAGCAGATCGGCGGCTGGCTGGTCGGGCGCGGCGTGAAGATGATCGTCATCGCGTGCAACACGGCCACGGCGGCCGGGCTCGCCCATGCGCAGCGGACGCTTCCCGTGCCGGTCATCGGCGTGGTGGAGCCGGGCGCGCGCGCGGCCGTCCACGCCACCAGGAACCGGCGCGTGGGCGTCATCGCCACGAAGGCCACGGTGGAGTCGGACGCCTACACGAGGGCCATCCGGCACATAGACGCGGGCATCACGGTGTTCTCCACCGCCACGCCGCGCTTCGTGGAGATAGCCGAGCAGGGCATCCGCATGGCCGAAGGCCCCATAGAGAACTACACCTCGCTTGCCTCGAAGGTCTACATCCGCCCGGCGTTCCAAGAGATCGCCAAGGAGTACCTGGAGCCGCTGCGACGCTGCGACATCGACACGCTCGTCTTGGGCTGCACGCACTTCCCGCTGCTCAAGGCGCTCATCGGCGGGGTGGTGGGGCGCGAGGTGACGCTCATCTCGTCGGCGAAGGAGGCCGCGCGCGACGTGGCCGAGATACTGGGCCGTCGCGGCGCCCTGGCCGAGCGGGGCCGCGCGCCGCGCCACGAGTTCTTCACCACGGGCGCCGACACGGAGGAGTTCCGGGCGTTCGGCAGCCGCGTGCTGCGCCTGCCCATCGCGTCGGTGGAACGCGTTGGCCTTGAGTGATGTGATCGGAAGGAGCGTTTCATGAAGACCGTCGTCATCGCCAGCAACAACGCGCACAAGGCGCGCGAGATAGCCGAGGCGCTCGATTTTCCGGGCTGGGAGTTCCGTACGCTGCGCGATCTGGGGGTCGCCTCCGATCCGGCCGAGGACGCCGAGACGTTCGCGGGAAACGCCCGCATCACGGCGCTCGCCGCCCGCGAGTCGAGCGGCGAGCGCGCCGTGCTCGCCGACGACTCGGGTCTTGAGGTGGACGCGCTCGACGGGGCGCCCGGCGTGCGCTCGGCGCGCTACGCGGGCGAGCCGTGCGACGACGCCGCCAACAACGCCAAGCTGCTCGCCGAGCTCGCGGACGTGCCCGATGCCCGGCGCTCGGCGCGCTTCGTGTGCGCGCTCGCGTTCATCGACGAGGACGGCACGGAGACGACGGCGCGCGGCACCGTGGAGGGCCGCATCGCGCGCGAGGGGCGGGGAAGCCATGGCTTCGGCTACGACCCGCTGTTCTTGCCCGACGCGTTCTCAGGCAGCCGCACGCTCGCCGAGGCGCTGCCCGAGGAGAAGAACGCCGTGTCGCATCGCGGCAACGCCCTGCGCGAGCTTCGGGCGAAACTGGCTTCGCAGCGCTGATCTTTCTGCTATACTGGCTCGTGCCGCATTGTCGTCGGGGTGTGGCGCAGCCTGGTAGCGCGCCTGCTTTGGGAGCAGGATGTCGCAGGTTCGAATCCTGTCACCCCGACCATGAAATTTTATTTTAGTGCCAATTCCATTTTTATTTCCTGCGTAATCTCGTTTTGGGCCTTCATCCTCACTTTTCCGATGTTTTGTCAAAAATAGTGATGTTCTCAGGTGATTTTGCTCAAATCTCCTGAGTGATCTACGCTTCGTCGCCAAACACTTGCGTTTCTGCAACCTTCTTGCCCCCCCCTCGGCAGGGGATCTCGAGGCTATCCCAATTCTGCTCACGCCCGCCAGTTTAGCTGCTGCTTAGGCTGCTTCTATTTTCGTGCGCATGTTGTGATCGGTGTCGAGCAGATCCGGATTGCGGGTGCTGAAGCTCTTGGCGAAGAAGGTGCGCATGGCGAAGGTGAGGTTAGTCCTACGCGCCGAGCAAGGCTGCGAAACTCTGTTGATAGATATGTTCGACGATGAGGGGTGTGAAAGGGATTAGGAATATCGGGAACACCCTATCCGGCTCGACAATGAACCGGAAAACGAAGGCTAGCAGAGTGGCGAGAATCGCCAGCATCGCGGAAACGATCTTTCTTCCTATATGGCCATGACAATCGATCATAAGGGTCCGGTACGTGTTTGCGCCTTCCGAAAACATCTCGCTAAGCAATTCTTTGGGCTTGTAATCGGGGTATTCGAACTTATAGACGATTTTCCCTATGCAAAAGATGAGAAGGCAGGCTAATCCTTTTGCTGTTCCTTCATTGAGGAATATGGATATTATGCTGAACATCCAAGGCGCCTCCTGTCCGGGTTCCAATACGCATTCACCCTTATTCGGATGCCGAGACTTTAATTCTTATGCTTATTATATACCCTGACCAAGGCGCGACGGTTATTTTATTGGCAGCTGAAAGGATCGCTCGTCGAATTCGATCCAATGAAGCAGGTTTTTCTCGCCCGTCCTACGCGCTTGCGTTTTCGGCGTGGTGAACGAACGCCGCTGTTTGCGGGGCGTATCAATTTTGGAGAAACAATCTCTTGTCGAAACGTTGCGGAGATGCCGCCTATTGGAAGCCGGCTCGATTGTTCTTGCCCTGAAGCCCCTGCATGAACTCCGCGATCATCCGAAGAGACTCCACTGCTTTCTCGTACGACACTTCCTCGAAAAGCAGGGGAGTGGTGACGCGTTCGTAGTCATCGCGATATGCGGCTTTTTCGATAATGGCTTCGAGGACAGACGGGGTGTCGACTCCGTCTTGCGCGGAAGGGCATCCGTGTGCGTTTTTGCGTTGCCTGCGCACCGCGCTGAATAACGCGGCGAGCTCTTCGTCGAAGGACACGATGGGCGAGAGCTTGTGAAGATCGTAGATATGCCTCGACTGTCGAGGCGGAATCGGGCCTTCAAGATAGTAATCGCACAAAGCGAAAACTTTGTCGACGAATGTACGCTCGATAGAGCTTGCCATGATTTTGAACGGCTCGAGTTCGTATTCCGCCGCAACATCGTCGAAGCCTTCTTCGATGCAGTAGCGGTACAAGTAGTTGTCCACCGCTTTGGCGGCTGCTGGCGAAGCAGGGGTCATGACCGCCGTCTCGATTATCAGCGTGTTGCTGCTGAATTCGCTTTCGGCTGACGGGAGGGGCACGAGGTATCTGTTGAACTCGCGGCGGCTCCGAGTTTCGTTGAGATTGGCGACGGCAAGCCCTATGTTGTCGATCGCGTGCGTGACTGCGGCTTTCATGCGCTTGCGTTGTCCTTCCGTCGCATGCTCGACCTCGAGGCCAAGGTCGACGTCCTCCGAGAATCGTGCGATGGCACGATGGCATTTGGAAAGGCACGTGCCGCCCTTGAATACTATCTCCGGGTCGGTTCGCGCGATGGACTTCAGGGCAAGGTAGATGAAGTAATCCTTGATGACGAACGATTCTGCGAGGTTGAAGCGATTTGCCGTCCTTGCAACGAGTTCGCTCCAGTCTTCTTGGTTTTCATGCAAGTACACCGTTCGCCTCGCTTTCAAGGATTCTCAAGGCTGTTTTGCCTGGATAGTGCTTCGCGTATTCTATCAGCTTTCGCCTGTCCGTTTTCGAAGCGAACTTTTTGAGATTTGCCAGCTCGCTCGGATTGAGCTGGTCGACAGGCGCGTACGTGAGGAGATCGAGCAACTGCAACGTCTCTACGTTTTCGGCCGTTACGGGGATTCTCGGACGCCGCAGGATGATCTCCCTATACCCTCCGCAAGGTTCGATCTTGCGTGAGCGGGTACTTTCGCGGTTTGTGACGATTTCAAGCGTGCCGGGAACTTGGTTGGAGATGCCCACGCGGTTTTCCAGGGTTGGTCCGGTGACGTAGCCGTAAACGTCGTTGCCGTCGGACAGGTACTTCTTCTCAAGTATCTTCATGTTGCTGATGGCCGATGGGCCGAATCGTGTTTCGGTTGGGATGTAGTAGACGCCCTTGCGAGGTTTGACGAGCCTTGCGGAGGCGACGGCGCTGCGGAGGCGACGGTAGAGTGTCGCCTCCGGCATCTCGGGAAACATCCTCTTGATCTCTTCGAGGAGGATGGGTTCGTCCGTTCCGAAAGCTTTTCGTAATTTGTTTGCGAAATCATCCATGCGTCCGATAGTAACATGTGAGAGTTATTTCTACAAGAAAATAAAAATTTACTATCGAACAATGATTGAGCGGTTATGGCGACGCGGACCAGGAGGGTTTTGCTCTCTCGGAGAGCGCCTGCTCTTTCGTGCCGCGGTGACGGCTCGGCAACCATCGGCTTGCGGGATCCTGCGTCGCGTCGCGCGGCCCTATCATGGGAGGGACCACTCCCGAAAAGCGAAGGACGGCCCCATGAACGACGCGACTCCCACGCCTCTTGCGCCCGAGCGCCGCCGCGCGCTCCTCGCTGCGCTCCAGGAGCGCTTCGAGCGCCATCCGGAACGGCACCCCGATCTGTCCTGGAGCGATGTGCTCGCAAGGGTGGACGCGCGTCCTGACGCGCTCTGTGCGCTCGAGGGCATGGAGGCGAGCGGGGGAGAACCCGACGTCGTGGGCCGCGATGAGGAGACGGGCGCCATCGTGTTCGTCGACTGCTCGCCCGAAAGTCCCTCGGGCCGGCGGAGCCTGTGCTACGACCGCGCGGCGCAAGAGGCGCGCTCGCGGAACCGTCCTCGCGGCAACGTCGTGGACGAGGCCGCCGCGCTCGGCATCGAGCTGCTCACGGAGGAGGAGTACCGCGTCCTTCAGACGATGGGCGCGTTCGACGAGCGCACTTCAAGCTGGGTGGCCACGCCTCCCGAAGTGCGCGCTCTTGGCGGCGCGCTGTTCTGCGACCGCCGCTACGGCCGCGTGTTCACGTTCCACAACGGCGCCGAATCGTATTACGCCGCACGGGGTTTCCGCGGCTCGCTGCGCGTGTGAGCCGGGCGTATGCGGACGGATTCGGGCGCTCGGCGCTTCCCCGGGGCCTTTCCAGGGGGCTATCGTGGAGACTCTGGGAGATTTCCGCGCGTTGCGGCCGATGTTGCGGTACAATAGCCGACGCCTTGCGCGGGTGTAGTTCAATGGTAGAACCTGAGCCTTCCAAGCTCATGACGCGGGTTCGATTCCCGTCACCCGCTCCATGGAAAGACTCCCGGTTGGATGCCCGCCGCGTCCGGCCGGGTTTTTCGTTTCCGCGTTTTTCCTGCTCGGCCGCCCTCATCTTTCGGGCGCCGTCGCGCCCGGTGGCCGCCTCCTGCAGCGGGACGAGCCCTCAACTCCGCGCCGCCGATGCGTCACGCGCAGTGTTCGCGCAGGTAGGCTATGATGTCGTCGGATTCGTACAGCGGCCTTCCGTCGGCGACGAGGCAGGGCACCTGCTTCTTGCCCCCGATGCGGACGAGGTCGTTTTGGATGCCGGGTTGCAGCGTGTCGCGCGTGCCCATCGTGATCTTGTTCTCGTCCATGAAGCGCAGCACCTTCTGGCAGTAAGGGCACGATTTCTTGTAATAAAGCGTGTGGTTTTCCAGATAGGGCATGCGGGCTCTCCTTTCAGCGGCCTGGGGAACGCGTCGAAACGACGATGTCCGCCCATGGTAGCGCGTTGGAGGCGCCGGAGGCCGTTCGTGAACTAGTTGTTGCCAATCGGTTTCCCGAAGCATAGTTTTCGAAGAGGAGGAAAACGGGCTGGGCCGGTCACCCCGTAGTTGAAAAGCCTCAAATACTATCTTGTATTCAAAAAATCAAAGAGTATAATAAAAGGTTTTTCGAGTTTGGTAAATCCAAATGGTGCTTTTCAGGAGAAAGACCCCGCCCTTTGGCGCGCCCAGCAGGACTCGAACCTGCAACCGACGGATTAGAAGTCCGTTGCTCTATCCGTTGAGCCATGGGCGCGCTTTGCGGGATGCGGATATTATACCGTAAACGAAGCGCGATGCGCAGCGGGACGCGCCGAGGGGGCCGCACGGGACATCGACCGTGCGAAAACAAAGCGTAACTGGGATTTTGATAGCGCGCGCGGCCGAATGCGGGTCCATTCCCCTTCCGGTTTCGGCCGCTGCCTCCTTCGGTTTCGCCGGTGTTGCATAGGAATTGCATCTTTTCCGGATATTATGCATAAAGTCTAATCACCGCCGGGTTCGGCCCCTGTCGCAAAAGCCCCTTTTTCCCTTTGTTCCAAGGGTGCCGTCTCGAAAAATGCTTTATCACGAAAAAGCAAACGTGTGCAAAATATGAAGGAGCGCGTGATGAAAAATGACCGTTCACCGAAAAAGCGTCGAGTAATCCCCGGGGGCCGGTTTTGTTTTGATTTTGTGGTTGCAATTTGGGCTGAACCATGAGATTTTGACGGTGCCGAACGGATGCCTGGTGCGCAACGGGCACCTCCGGGCTCGAACATCTGGAAAATGCATAAAAGGAAAAGGAGGGTTGCTATGGCTGGTGTGAACGTCAAGAGCGAGATCAAGCCCTTGAAAAAAGTTCTTCTCCACCGCCCTGGCCGAGAGCTTCTGAACCTGACGCCGAACACGCTTGAAGAGCTGCTGTTCGACGACATCCCGTTTTTGAAGGTCGCCCAGGAGGAGCACGACGCCTTCGCGCAGGCGCTGCGCGACAACGGCGTGGAGGTCGT
>NZ_CBDTNW010000149.1:0-6776 GCF_965361815.1 Rubneribacter sp. | reverse complement strand
CCCCTTCCCCGCCTTCCGCGCCGCACCGACGCGCCGCGCCGAAATTCCTTCGAGGTCAGTATCCCACAAAACCGCCTCCCTGTATATGACACGGTGTCATATACAGGGAGGCGGTTGGCGCTTTGAGACAAACCATAAGACCACCTTTAGCGCATTCCGCTCGCGCCGAAAGCGCTTGAGAGCCTGTCTGCCCTGCCGTATGCTGTAACCTGTTAACAGTAAATGGTACTAGCATACGGAAGGGGTCCGCCTGTGGCAACATCGCTTATAGCCGGACGCGTTGACGAAGAAACGAAAGAGCGAGCTGATTTTTTCATCCAACGTGCCGGTTTGAAGCAGTCGGACGTCATCCGCATCGTGTGGGGCAACATCGCCCGAACCGGAGAAGTGCCACGCCCTTCGAATGCCGAAACGCCGCATGACACGCTTGTTTCCCGCTTCAAAGAGCTCAGAGCGAAGACGCCGAGGTCCGCGCACTTGGAAGATCTTTCTCCCGAAAAGTTGAAAGAAGAGTTGAGCGACCGTGGTTAGGGTTTTTCTCGACACGAACTTCCTGCTTGATCTTGCTCTAGAGCATCGTCCGGGAGGGAAGGCGGCAGCGGAGACACTTCGACGTGCCGAGGAAGGGGAACTAGCCGGCATCGTGAGTCCATCTTCCTTAAAGGACTTCTATTGTATAGCTCGCAAAGACATGCCCGATGACTTGAGGCGCGGATGGATAGCGTTTTTCATGGACGGTTTCGCCGTAGCCGACACGAATCGAAGCGTATGTCAAAACGCGCTGGTGAGCGACGAACCCGACTTCGAGGATGGGATAGCACGGGCAATTGCCGAAATCGAAAGCTGCGATTTCATCCTCAGCCGAGATGAAAAGGCCTTTGCGGGTTCTTCGGTGCCGAAGATGACTCCGGAAGCGTACCTAACCTCCTTCGCGTAAGCGCGTCCTCCCGAAAAGCCGAAAGGCGCGCAGTTGCCGCGATATTGAGAGCATGTCCCTCGGCCTGGCGCTGGTATAATCGCAGGCAGCAAGAAAGCTGGCCGCGCGGCCAGCCGTTCACGGAAAGCGAGGAGGCCCCATGGATCCCAACAAGCGTCCCGACGACATGCAGCGCATCACCACGCCCGAGTTGGCGAACGCGTTCATAGACGAGCAGGTGGAATCCCTGCGCGCCCAGGTGGGCGACGGCAAGGTGCTCTTGGCGCTCTCCGGCGGCGTGGACTCCTCCGTGGTGGCGGCGCTTCTCATCAAAGCCATCGGCAAGCAGCTCGTGTGCGTGCATGTGAACCACGGCCTCATGCGCAAGGGCGAAAGCGAGCAGGTGGTGGACGTGTTCCAGGGCCAGATGGACGCCAACCTCGTGTACGTGGACGCCGCCGACCGCTTCCTCGACTTGCTGGCGGGCGTGGCCGAGCCCGAGGCCAAGCGCAAGATCATCGGCGCCGAGTTCATCCGCGTGTTCGAGGAGGAGGCGCGCAAGGTGGCGGGCGAGGTGGGCTTCCTCGCGCAGGGCACCATCTACCCCGACATCTTGGAGTCCGATGGCGTGAAGGCGCATCACAATGTGGGCGGCTTGCCTGACGACTTGCAGTTTGAACTGGTGGAGCCGGTGAAACTGCTGTTCAAAGACGAGGTGCGCGTGGTCGGCCGGGCGCTGGGGCTGCCCGAGAACATGGTGGAGCGCCAACCCTTCCCCGGTCCTGGTCTGGGCGTGCGCTGCCTGGGCGCCATCACGCGCGACCGTCTGAAGGCGCTGCGCGAGGCCGACGCCATCCTGCGCGAGGAGTTCGCCGCCGCCGGCCTGGAGGGCCGCGTGTGGCAGTACTTCGTGAGCGTGCCCGACTTCCGCGCCACCGGCGTGCGCGACGGCGTGCGCGCCTACGAGTGGCCGGCCATCATCCGCGCGGTGAACACCGTGGACGCCATGACCGCCGAAGTGCCGGAGCTTGACTGGGCGCTGCTCAAGCGCATCACCGCGCGCATCCTAGACGAGGTCCCCGGCATCTGCCGCGTGGTCTACGACCTGACGCCCAAGCCTATCGGAACGATCGAGTGGGAGTGATTCGCTGGGCAAACCGCCTCGCAACGCCTTGTCCTAAAAATCAACGTTTCCGAAGATTAAAAAAGGGGTTCATTCGAATCAGATGAACCCCTTTTCACAAACAGAAAGCTGAGGGCGGGTTATTTGCGGCAACTTTTGCGGCACCATGCTCCTTTCTGAAATAGCAAGCTACGATGCCCCGTCCTTCCCAAAACTTTTCTGGAAGCGTGGGCTCATAGTATTGAAATTCACATTTATATACACAGAAATCAAGTTTAGCTCAGGTTCACATTCTCGCAACCAAACTCTGATTCGCGTAACGTAAATGCCCTGTTACAGATTATTAGACACATTTTGCTACAATATGTGTCTAATAATCTTAGGAGCAAGAATGAAAACTGACAGACTTGTGAAATATATCGACAGGCTGGGCGGCGTAGCCGCCGCAGCGCAGCTTAGCGAGGCGGGCTTCACGCCAGGCCTTGTCGAACACGCCTACAAGCGCGGCGTCATCGACAAGCTCACGCGTGGCGTGTACTGCAGCGCGAACGTGTTCGATGACGAATTCACGGCGGTGTGCGCTCGATGGAAAAAGTGCATCTTGTCCCACGGAAGCGCTCTCTATCTGCTGGGGCTTTCCGACAGAGCGCCGTTCTCGCTCGACGTCACCGTTCCGCACGGGTACAACCCGAAAAGCTTGAAGGACGAAAACCCGGGCATCCGCATCCACCACGTTTCCCCCAAACTGCACGGCCTTGGCCTCATCGAGGTGAAAACTCCCATGGGCAACCGGACCCGATGCTATGACGCCGAACGCTCCATAGCCGACCTCATAAAGGAGAGGTCCAAGGGAGAGGCCGACGCGCAGCTCGTCCGCGACGCCATAGGCGGCTATTTCAAAATGGAGAAGCGCGATCTGGCGCGCCTCTCAAAGATGTGCGAAGCAGTGGGCGTGAGAAACGAGTTGCAGACCTATCTGGAGGTACTGACATGACAACCGAAATCAGGAACGATTCGAGCCTGCGGGGCAAGGTCAGGGCAATCTCGAAAAAGCACGGTCTCAGAGCGCAAGAGGTTCTGAACATGTATCTTTTCGAGCATCTACTCCTGCGTCTTTCGCGGAGCAACTACGCCGACAAGTTCATCCTCAAAGGCGGTATGCTCATCGCGGCGATCACGGGAATGGCGCGCAGAACGACGATGGACATGGACGCGACGGTTACCGGCATTGACATGGACGAGGAGAGCGTGCGCGAGGCGGTCCGAGATATATGCGCTGTCCGGATCGACGACGGCATGGAGTACGAGCTCAAGCGCATCGCTCCTATCCACGACGAAGGCGAATACGCCAACTGGCGCGCGCACATCAGGGTGCGCTACGGCAGGATTGACGCGCCCCTCAAACTCGACATCACCACGGGCGACGCCATCACGCCGAGACAGGTAGAGTTCAACTACCCGCTCATGCTCGACGGAGGCACTGTCGGGGTGCTATCCTACCCGCTCGTAACCATCCTCGCCGAAAAGCTCGAGACCGTGGTAAGGAGGGGATCCGGCAACACCCGAGGAAGGGACTTCTACGACATATTTACGTTCATGAGAACCAAACGAGACTCCATTGATGTTGATCTGCTGAAACAGGCGCTGGACGCCACAGCGTCAAAACGAGGATCAACCAACCTGATGGCCGACTACGCCGCCCGAATCGAGGAGGTGCGAGCCTCCGATGCCATGGCGAGAGTCTGGGAAAGATACGTCAAGGACACGCCGTACGCACGCGGCATTGAGTTCAATGAGGTGGTCGACGCCGCCTTGGAATTGGGGAATATGGCAATGAAGTGACTTTCGAAACAATGCCCGATTCCGCAACCATTCCCAGCCCTCCCGAATCAAGGGCTGATTCAGATCGTCCGCCTGCGCCTCGAAACGCCTTTTGCGGCTCCACTCTTCCAGGGAAGAACGGAGCCGCAAACGCTGCAAACGACGAGGCGGCAATCAACATCGATGTGCGCTAAATCCGCCCGAACTTCGCGAGCAGCTCCACTGCGGCGGTGCAGGCGTCGCAGTCGCAGTACCTCTCGCCACGCTCTTTGCGCTCAAGCTGCGTGGCCAGGATCTGGTCGGCCGCCTCCTTGCCGAACATCTCCACGGCGGGACCTTGAGCGAAGGCGATAACCCCGTCAACGGTGTTCGGGCGGCCCTCAAGGAAGTCCACGAGTTTGGCGGTAGCCGTCTCAACAGCCTCGTCGTCCGCGTCTGCGACGGCGCTCTTCCACGCGAGCGCGGCCTCCTTCGTCTCCTGCTTGCTGGCCCCCGAAACGGCGAGCACCTCAACGCGCTCGGCAACGTACTCGAACAGCTCCTTCTCCATTGCTCCTCCTGTGCGCTCGATTTCCAACGGGCACATGGTACCATCAACCGCCGTCGGCTTCCATTTTCGCATGGATCGCAATCGCCCGCCTCCCTGCCCGCCGGAGCCACCACCCCTGTTCTACAACCACTTCAGGGACAAGTACGAGGCCATGGCCTACGTCCTGAGGCGCGGCGTGGATGCCCAGGCCGCGCTCATCGGCGGCTTCGCAGGGCACGATCGACGAGAGCTGGCCGCTTTGCTGTGCCGCTACGTCAAGGGGCATCGCGCGCTCATCGTCAACATGATCTCCTACAACCAGCAGAACTCCATCCACGAGTTCATGGTTGAATACGGCTCGCTCTCGCTCGAGAACGAGATCAAAGAGAAGACCGGCCTCAAGACCATCCCGGACGACGTGAGGCACTCCATCGACATCTGGACGAGAGGCGCGCTCGGCTACGGGCTGGAATGGATCAAAGGTGGTTGCAAAGAAGACCCCGAGGATGTGGCGCGAACGATCTGCGACAGCATTCCATCGCTGCTCCTCCCCTATCTCGAGTCCGACCGATAATCCGCAACCTTGCCGCCGCAGACGGCTTTTGACAGTTTCGCGTATGTGTCAATCCCGTTTGCGCAACGGCCCTTCCGTCTATTCCATCGGCCTTTTCGGCTTCTTATCATGGACTCATGCCGGCAGTCCGTATAAGACAACTACCCGAGGAGGATGGGATGAGGAACATGGCGAGAACCGACGGACCTGACGGCACGGTGTCAAGGCGCGGCCTGATCAAAGGCGCGGCGGCCATGGGAGCGCTTGGGCTGATGGGGTCCGGCTTGCTCTCTGGATGCAGCCCGCAGGCGCAAAGCGACAAGGCCGCGCAAACCGGAAGCGGCATTCCCGACAGCTGGGACGAGGAGACCGACGTCGTCGTGGTTGGCGCGGGCGGCGCCGGCTCCATGGCCGCCTTGGAAGTTGACAAGGCGGGTTCGAGCGTGATCCTGCTGGAGGCCAACTCGGTGGCCGGCGGAGCGACGTCCATCTGCGGCCAAGCCATCTGCGCCGCAGGGACGAAGCTCCAGGCGACGCTCGGAGTTGACGACGACGCAGACGCGTTCTACGCCTACCTGTGCGAAGCCGGAGACGGGATAGTCGACTTCTGGCGGCTCTACGCCGACAACGCGGCCGAAATCGTTGACTGGCTCGCCTCCATAGGCGTGTCGTTCCCCGAGCAGCTGGAGGTGACGCCCGGCTTGAGCCTGGGCGGCCAGGAGTTCCTCGCGCCGAACCAGCCCGTGGTGCCGCGCGTGCATTGGAGCGACACGGAAGCAGGCGGCATCTGGACCCACCTTTGGAAGCAGGTGGAGGCGTCGGGCGTCGATGTGCGCATGAAGACGCAGGCCACGAAGCTCATTTTCGACCCCGATACGCGCGAGGTGTTCGGCGTGGTGGCAGGCGGCAAGACCATCAAGGCCCGCAAAGGCGTCGTGCTCGCCGGCGGCGGCATCGGCGCGAACCGCGAACTCATGAGGATGTACATCCAGGAGAACAAGGTGCTCTCGCAGGGCACGCAGTTCGCCGACGGCATGACGCTGAACATGGCCATTGACGCCGGCGCCGCAAGCTACGGTTGGGAGATGGCCTACGCGCCCGGCTACCTCATGGGCGACTACGAGGAGGGTCGCGGGCAAACCGCCCATGCCTTCGTGCAGATGATGCACAACTCCGCGCCTCACCCGGACGTCCCCTACGTCCTCGTCGACATCTACGGCAAACGGCGCATAAACGAGACGGGCATCATCGGCGTGGGAGAGCAGCTCGGATTGGCTCCCGAAGGCAAGATGTTCCACATCACTGACGAGGTGGGCGGGGGCGATCTGGGCTGGGGCATGCCCGGCGAGGTGGCCTACGAACAGGCGGACACCCTCGAAGAGCTGGCCGAGAAGCTGGGGATCGACCCCGAAGGCCTCGTGGCCACGGTCAACGCCTGGAACGAAGGGGCGGCCAGGGGCGAGGATCCCGAGTTCGGGCGCACGAACGTGTTCGCATTCGAAGGCGGTCCCTACGTCGGCCTGGGCATGTACCAGACCGTGACGGACACGATGGGCGGCGCGCATGTGGACACCGGCATGCATGTGCTCAAAGCGCTCGATTCCCAGCCCATCCCGCGACTCTACCGAGGCGGTCCCGTCGGGTTCCGCGGTTACCCGCTGTGCGGCGCGGCCGTTGGCATGGCGCTTTTGAGCGGCAAGATAGCCGGCCAAAACGTCGTGAACGAGGAGCCCTGGAGTTAGACCACTCGTTTCCCCTCCCTTGCACGGGCCCGGGGGGGTGCTTTTTTTGTGCCGGGGGCGACCCCCTAGAAAAAACCCCCCCTCCCCCCTCC
>NZ_CBDTNW010000148.1:0-14285 GCF_965361815.1 Rubneribacter sp. | reverse complement strand
CGAGATATTCTCGCAATCCCGGCATGTCAAACGCTAGTATGCCACGACCCTTTTCTGCAACCACACCAGCCTCGACGAGACGGTTTTTATAAACGCTCACATAACCGCTGTTCTCTCCAATACGCGCAGCGATATCGGTCATGCGGCTCACCTCGCCATCGGCAAGCATAGCCGAGAGAACGCGTTTGTCACCTTCAGACAGCTCATAGAATGTCGCCTCGAGGATGCGATCCTCCATTTCAAGACGCGCGAGAGCCACGGCATTTGCCACATCCTCCTGAGATATAGCATCAGTTTCGGGATGCTGATCCCACGCTCGATAGCCAACAAGCTGCATGAGATAAGGAAATCCATCGATTGCTTCCACCGCCATCGAGAGTCCCTTGTCATCGATACGTCGACCACCCTCTTCCACCGTCTTGCGCAGTGCATCTTCCACCTCATAATCTGCAATGCGACCAAGCCGATGCTTGAATGCGCGACGAAGAAAAGAGACCGTATCATCACTGATCAGGGATGATACGTTTCCTGGCAATCCTGCCATAACAAGGGAAACACGACGACCTTCACGAACAAAATGCTGGTACACAGACGCAAGCTTGATCATCTCATCAACATCGGCGCGCACCTCGTCTACCGTGATCAAAAGACCTACTCCATACCGATCAAGCTCATCAAGGAGACGATTCATGCGCGTGCGCCAATTACCGCGCCCCTCGTCCTCGTATTCCCAGGTCATTTCAAATATCTGACCGATAGAAACCCCCGTTACACGAGCATTTCCCCCAGACGAAATAAACTGGCTACCCGCTTCGGCCGCACGCTCAAGAATGTCCTCAAGCATCCCCTCTTCGGCCGTCACGCTCGCCGCCACCCACCCCCGACTAAGCGCTATCTCGGCCAAATACGAAAGGAGCGCCGTTTTACCTGTGCCGCGGGCACCTACAAGAATGGTCGAAAGATTCGGGTCGCCCGGTCCCCGATCAAACGCTCGCTCCATATCATCAATGATGCGAGATCGACCAGCTAAATAGGGAGGAACTTGCCCAAAACTAGGAGTGAACGGATTACGCAACTGAGACACATCAACCTCCTTCACTCAAGTAGAAGAACGCGCTTTGGCGTCTGTTTTGCATTTTTTGAAGCCCTTTGCAATTTTTGAAATCTTTTGCATTTTTTGAAGTATACCGCGATTGATGCACTCCGTTTTGTTTCTTTTGTCATTTTTTGTTTTCTTTGTCTTTTCGATCTATCAGGTAAAATGATGAAGAACGATCATCTTTATAGGAGAAGTGCGACACCGCATCAGCGCAATTTTGGCCCTTAAAGCGAAGGTTCCCCGAACAACGCCTGGGGAACCCTCGTTCGCGAGCGGTCTGCCTTTTCGCCCTACCCCTCGTAGCCGTAGAGCGCACCCTCGTTCGCGTAGCGCACCTCGCCCGTGCCCGCCACAATGCGTCCCACGCGGTACGTGGCCTCGCCCGCCTCGGCCAGGGCGGCCTCCACCTCGTCGGCGCGCGCGGGGTCCACGATGAGCACCATGCCCAGGCCCATGTTGAAGGTTTTGAGCGCCTCAACCTCGCCAAGGTGCGCGGCGGCGCACACGTAGGAGGCGATGGCCGGCACAGGCCACGTGCCCAAGTCGACCTCGGCATCCACGCCCGCGCCCAGCGCGCGGTTCAGGTTCTCGGTGATGCCGCCGCCCGTGATATGCGCAAGCGAGCGCACGGCCCCGGGGCACGCGTCCAGCACGGCGCGCACCGGCTTCACGTAGATGCGCGTGGGCGCCAAAAGCGCCTCTTGAAGGCTCTCGCCGCCCAGCTCTTCGCGCGCGATGCGCAGCTCGTAGTGGGTGATGCCCTCCACGCACACCTTGCGCGCAAGCGAGTAGCCGTTGGAGTGCAGGCCGCTCGACGCCATGCCGATGAGCACATCGCCCTCGCGCACGCTCTTGGGATCGAGCATGCGCGGCCGATCGACCACGCCCACGCAGAAGCCGGACAGGTCGTAGTCGTCCGGATCCATCACGCCGGGGTGCTCGGCCATCTCGCCGCCGATGAGCGCGCAGCCCGCCTGCTTGCAGCCCTCGCCGATGCCCGCCACGATCTCGGCCACGGCCTCGGCCTTGAGCTTGCCGATAGCCACGTAGTCCAAGAAGAACAGCGGCTCGGCGCCCGTGGCCAGGATGTCGTTGGCGCACATGGCCACCAGGTCGATGCCCACCGTGTCGTGCTTGCCGGCCATCTGGGCCACTTTGAGCTTCGTGCCCACGCCGTCGGTGCCGCTCACCAAAAGCGGATCGGCCATGTCCTTGGCCGCCGCGATGGAGAACAGGCCGCCGAAACCACCGATGTCGCCCACCACCTCGGGACGGTACGTGTCGTGCACCACGTCCTTGATGGCCTCCACGGCGCGCGCGCCCTCGGCGGTGTCCACGCCCGCCTGCGCGTACGTGACGGCGTCCTCGTCCATCCAGCTGGGCATATGGGGGGCGTCGGTGCGGCCCTGGTTGGCGGTCGTTGCGTCGGTCATGCTCTCTCCTTGCGTTTACGCGTCGGTTCCCCCGGCGCTCTGGGCGTACACGTCCTCGAACTCCTTCTTGGTGCGAAAGCTCCTTGCCGCCAGCGCCTCGGGGATGTCCACCGGGTAGTCCCCTGTGAAGCAGGCGTCGCAGAAGCCCTGGTGCCGCGCATCGGACACGGCGGCCCGCAACCCCTCAAGCGATATGAAGGCAAGCGAGTCCGAGCCTATCCACGCGTTCATCTCGTCCAGCCCCATGTTCGCGGCGATCAGCTGGTCGCGCGTGTCGGTGTCGATGCCGTAGAAGCACGGCCACAGCACCTCGGGACTCACGATGCGCAAGTGCACCTCGGCCGCGCCCGCGTCGCGCAGCATCTGCACGAGCTTCTTGGAGGTGTTGCCACGCACGATGCTGTCGTCTATGACCACGAGCCGCTTGCCGGCGATGACCGACGGCAGTGGATTGAGCTTCAGGCGGATGCCCAGCTGGCGCATGGCCTGCGTCGGCTCGATGAACGTACGGCCCACGTAGCGGTTCTTCACGATGCCGTCCGCGTACGGGATGCCGCTTTCGAAGGCGAAGCCGAGCGCCGAGGGCACGCCCGAGTCGGGCACGCCCAGCACCAGATCGGCCTTCGCGGGCGCCTCCTGCGCGAGGATGCGGCCCATGGAGCGCCGGGCCTGGTAGACGCTCTGCCCGTCGATCACGCTGTCGGGGCGGGCGAAGTACACGTACTCGAATATGCACGAGGCGCGCCTCCCGGCGGCAACGCCCTGCTCGGAATGCACGCCCTCGGCGCTGAACCGCACGATCTCCCCCGGCTTGACGTCGCGCACGTACGTCGCGCCCACGATGTCGAGCCCGCACGTCTCCGAGGACACCACCCAGCCGCGGCCTCCCGCCAGCTCGCCGATGCACAGCGGGCGGATGCCGTTGGGGTCGCGAAACGCGTAGAGCGCATCGGGGCTGGCCAGCACCATGGCATAAGCGCCCTCCATCGCCTCCATCGCGTGCCGGATGCCGTTGCGCAGATGGTGCGTCTCCTGCGTCACCTGGCCGATGAGCTTCGCCGCGGCCTCGCTGTCGGTGCCGGCGCGCAGCTGCACGCCGTCGCGCGCAAGCCGCGCCCGCAGCGCGTTCGTGTTCACGAGCGTGCCGTTGTGCGCGAGCGCTATCAGCACGTCATCGATGGCCGAGATGTGCGGCTGGGCCGCCTCCCACGAGGCCGCGCCGCCGCTGGTGGAGTAGCGCGCGTGCCCCACGGCCACGAAACCCTCGAGCGCGGCCAGCGTGGCCTCGTCGAACACCTGCGTGACCAGGCCCAAATCCTTCGCCGCCAGCACCGTCTCGCCGTCTCCCACGGCGATGCCGGCGCTCTCCTGGCCGCGATGCTGCAGCGCCTGCAGCCCGAAGCACGCCATGCGCGCCACGTCCTCGCCCGGAGCGAACACGCCGAAGACGGCGCACTCCTCCTCCGGGCGGTCGGGACGCTGACCGGGAAAAACGGACGTGCTCATGCGGCGGCCTCCTCGCCCGCCCCCTCTGCGGGCACCTCCTGCGCGGCCTCCTCGGGTGCGTAAGAGGGATCCTCCACAACGGATTCGGCCTCCTGCGACACCGCGGCGCCGTCGGTCCCCTCAACCGCCACGGAGCTTTCGGCCACGTAGGCGAACAGCACGTAGCGTCCGTCGGAGGGGAGGTTGTCGCACGTGGCCAACGCGAACGTGCGCTCCATGTCGGAGGCGGCGGGAACGTCGGAAACCGCGACGGTCGAGCGGTCCAGCTTGTCCTGCACGTAGGCGACGCGCTCCTCCTCGCTTGCGAACGACACCTGCGCAAGCGGGTCGTCGGCCGCGCAATGCACGAGCGAGAACGTGGTCAGCTTGTAATTGCCCTGCGGCGTGAGGATGTAGACCGTGCGGTGGGCGTTGAACTCCCCGGCGTCGTCAAAGCCGGCGATGGCCGCGAACATGGCGCCGTTGTTCAGATGGTGCCCGTACACGATGCTGTTGGCGTCGGAGAAGTCGGGCGCGTTCGCCGCCGACAGGAAGATGCAGCCGTAGGTGGCGCCCCAGCTCTGCTCGCCGTTGAAGTCGCGCGTGAGGTACGTCTCGTCGTTGTCCGTGTGCACGATGGGGTAGTTGATGTTGGTGCCCGGAACGTACACCCAGCCCACCGTGTCGGGGTTGATGGCCAAAAGCGCGTCCCAATCGACCTCGAGGTCGGCCAAGGGAGTGGCCTCTATGTCGCTGGGCGCCGAGAACCCGGTCGCGGCTATCTCGTCGTAGGCCTTCTGCCCCTGCCAGTAGCTGAACGCCAGCGCCCCGAGGGCCGCCAAAGCCACCACCAGCACCACGAGCGCGATCCAGAACACCACGCGCCACGGTCCGCCCTTCTTCTTGCCCGCCGCGCTGCCCGCACCGCCCGCCCCCGCGCCCGCCGGGCCTGCGGACGCGCCTGCGTAGCCGTACGATGCGGCGGGCCGGTACGCCTGCTGGGGGAACTGCTGCCGCGCGGCGCGCGGGTCCTGCCGCTGCGCCTGCTGGGCGGGCGCCGTCCGCGCTTGGGACGCCGGCCGATAGCCCTGCTGCGCGCCCTGCCGACGCGGATCCGCCGGCACCGGCGCCTGGCGCCCGACCGCGCGGCGGGCGTCCTGGGCCTGAGGCGCGAAGCCCTGCGCGTCGGCCTGCTGCTGAACGCGGGCGCGAGCGTGGCGGCCGCGCGGCTCGGGATCGGGGTACTGTCGGTAGTCGCTCATGTTCGCCTTTCGAGTGCTCATCGGACGGCAGGCGCCCACGCGCCGGTCGTCCGTCGTCGCCAAACCGTTACCATGATACGCAAAACGCCCTCTATACGAGGGCGCGATGCTGGCAAAAACGCAAATTCAGCGACTGCGGACCGCATGCCGCCGTCGGCTACTTCTTCATCTCGTCGATGAAGCCCTTCGCTATGAAAACAACGATGATGAGCACGATGATGGCCACAATGACCCAGATAGCCTCCATAGGCACGGACAAACCGAACAAAGTCATAGCTTCCCCTTTTATCATGCGCGGCAAAGCGCGCAGTCGGCGTTAACAGTTGCGCTCCATAGTAACGCGATCTCAGTTTTCGCGCAAGCGAGCCTCCAGAGCGTCGTTGATTATTTTGAGCGCTTTGACCCGGGCGTGGCGCTTGTCGTCGCTCTCCAGCACAATCCAGGGGGCGAACGGCGTTGACGTCAGGCGGAACATGTCCTCCACCGCAGCCTTGTACTGCGGGTACTTGTCGCGGTTGCGCCAATCCTCGTCGGTGATCTTCCACTGCTTGGCGGGATCCTGCTCACGGTCGCGGAACCGGCGCAGCTGCTCGTCGGGGCTCACGTCCACCCAGAACTTCAGCAGGATGGCGCCCCAGCGCACCAGCTCCTGCTCGAACTCGTTGATCTCGTCGTAGGCGCGCGCCCACTCCGACGGAGAGGCGAACCCCTCCACGCGCTCCACCAGCACCCGTCCGTACCAGCTGCGGTCGTAGATGCCCACGTGCCCCGCCTTCGGCAGGCGCGTCCAATAACGCCACAGGTGCGGGTGCAGAAGCTCGGGCTTGGTGGGCGCGGGGCTGGGGAATATCGTGTAGGCGCGCGCGTCGAGCGCCTGGGCGACGCGCTTGATGTTGCCGCCCTTGCCGGCCGCGTCCCATCCCTCGTACATGATCATGAGCGGGATGCGCTTCTGGTACATCTCCATTTCAAGCTTGTTGAGGCGCCGCTGCTGCCCTTTGAGCTCTTCTTTGTACGCAACCGGGTCCAGGACCAGGCCATGGTCTTGGGCGTCGAGCACGGGCGGGTCGTCCACCTGGCGGAAGCGCGACGCCCGGGGCGCGCGGGCCCGCGCCTCGGCGGCCTCGCGCTCGGCGGCTTCCACAACAAGCGCCTCCTCCTCCGGAGTGCGGCCGAACAGGGGCACCTCCTCCAGCGCGCCGGCGGAATTGGCCTGCGCCTTGGCGCGCGCGGCCGCCTCCTCCGCATCGGGCTGGGCGGAAAGGGCCGCCTCCAAAGACGACGCCAGCGTTTCGGCTATCTGGAGGTTCGCGCGGCGCTTGTCCTCGCCGTTGACGAGGTGCCACGGCGCATAGGAGAAATCGCTGCCCTCCAGGAGGTTGTCGTAGAGCCGGTACGCCTCCTCGTAGTTGCCGATGCGCGCCAGCTTGTCCTTGCCCACGCGCCAGCGCGTGGCCGGGTCGTCGTGCAGCCGCTCGAGGCGCTTCTTCTGGGCCTCCCTGGTCACATGCACGAAGAACTTCACCACCAGGTAGCCGTCGTCGACCAGCTGGCGCTCGAAGTCGGCCACCGAGTTGAGGTAGCGGCGCAGCGCGTCGATGTGCCGCTCTTCGCGCGCCTCGGCCATGGCCGCCGCCACGGCCTTGCGCTTAGCCTTGTCGGACGCACCGTCTTTGATGGACAGGCTGCCGAACTCCGTGTACAGCATGTGCTGCACCGCCGAGGTGTACCAGCCGCGATCGTAGAACGTGATGGTCCCGCGCATGCCGAGCGCCTTCCAGAACTCCTGCATGGTGGGATAGAACCCCGTCACGCCGCACTCGGCGCCCGCGAAGGAGCGCGCGGCCTTCACGTCCAGGTTCTCGGTCACATACACGCTGGTCGCGCGCGCATCCAGATGGTACATGAGGTCGGAGATGCGGCTGCCCTTGCCGGCGCCGTTCCATCCTTCGAACAGCACCACCAGCCCCACGCCGCGCTCGCGCGCCTGCTGCTGCAGCACCACGAGGCGCTCCATCAGCTCGTCGCGAAGCGGCTTGTACTCGTCTTTGGGCAGCGACGGCAAGGAGAAATCGACGGTTTCCAGCATGGGGCGTCCTTTCATCGAGGGTGCCCCGCCATCATATCACAGAGACGCGCTGCGACGAGGTTCGGCAACCCCCGCCGACGGCGGCGCGCCCGCATCCCGCACGCCGCCGCTTCGTCAGGCCCAGGTAAAATCTTTTCGGCAATGGTGTTGGGCGCTTTGCGGAATGGCGAGGTTTGCCTAGAATGGACGCGATGAAGGACCAGATCGCGTCCGGCGGCTTGACGAGGCGCGCCCCGCAGTTGGACAGCCCGCGCCTCGCAACCCGGCGGCACAGACGCCGAAGCCCCGGCCCGCGCACGAAACGCCCCTGTAGGACAAGAGGAGCCATGAGCAACTACGGAGTGATAGACCTCGGATCGAACACCATCCGCCTCGTCGTGTACGAGACGCGCGACGACCGCCGCAAGGCGTGCGGCTGCAAGGAGTTCAAAAGCCTCATCAACGACAAGGTGATGGCGGGGCTTTCCGCCTACGTGGAAAACGGCGTGTTCTCGCAGGCCGGCATCGACCGGGCCGTGAACGTGCTCAAAGGCCACGCGAAACGCGCGCGATACTTCGACTGCAAGAAACTGGAGGTGTTCGCCACGGCCGTGCTGCGCAACGCCTCCAATAGCGCGCAGGCCGTGGAGGAGATAGCGGGGCGCACAGGGCTGCCCATCGTCTTGCTGTCCGCGCGCGACGAGGCGCACCTGGGGTTCGTCGGCGCCACGTGCGACCGCCCCACAGGCGACGGCACCTTGGTGGACATCGGGGGCGGCTCCACCGAGCTCACCCGCATCGAGGGCGGGCGCGACTTCGACAACGCGAGCATGGGCCAAGGGTCGCTCTCGTCGTTTGCGCGCCATGTGCGCGGCGTGCTGCCCGACCGCGCCGAGATGGAGCGCATCGCCGAGGAGCTGCGGGACCGGCTGGACGCCCTGCCCCGCCGCGACGCCTACCGCTGCGACACGCTCTACGGCATCGGCGGCAGCGTGCGCGCCGCCGCCAAAATGCTCGAACAGGTAACAGGGGCGGAAGCTCGCCCGAAAACCATGACGAAACGCGCCATTCATGAGATACTGGAATGGTGTCGAAACGATCCGAACGCGTTCGCCCACACGGCCCTCAAGGCTTCGGCCGAGCGCGTGCACACGCTGGTGCCGGGCTGCGTCATCCTCTGCACGCTGTTCGAGGAGCTTGGCGCGAAGAAGCTGGAGGTCTGCAAGCACGGCGTGCGCGAAGGGTACCTGATCGACCGCATGCTGGGCTAAAGGCCCAAGCGCCAACGCGCATCGGCACGCCGACGAAACGCACGGGAAGGAATGCCCATGGAAGCAGACAAAAAGGCCTTGAGCGAAACGGCCCCGAGCAACCCGGAAGACGCCCGCAAGGCCCCCGCGCCCGCCTTGAGCGAGCATGTCGGGTCCGAAGCGGCGGCTGCGGCGAACCTGGCGGCGCCGTATCTGCAAAACCGCGAGCTTTCGTGGCTCGCCTTCAACGAGCGCGTGCTCGATCAGGGCGCCGACGAGACGGTGCCGCTTCTGGAGCGCCTGAACTTCATCTCCATCTTCTGGAGCAACCTGCAGGAGTTCTTCATGGTGCGCGTGGGAAGCCTGACCGACCTCTCGCTGGTGAAGAAGCACATCGTCGACTCCAAGTCCGGCATGACGCCCGCCGAGCAGCTCGACGCCATCTACGCGCGCTGCCACGAGCTCTACCCCATCCAGGAGCGCACCTACGAGGAGGTCCGCCGCCTTCTGCGCGAGCAGGGCGTGAGCCACCTGCGCCCCGGCGACCTCGACGACGAGCAGCGCGCCTTCCTCGCGCGCCACGTGCGCCAAAACGTCATGCCCTTCCTCTCGCCGCAGATCATCAACTCGCGCCACCCCTTCCCCCACCTGGAGAACGGCGCGTTGTACGTGGTGGTGCGCCTGGACGAGCAGGCCGGCCCCGGCAAGAAGCCCGTCAAGGCGAAAGGCGCCGACAAGGACAAGGCGTCCAAGGCCGACAAAGCCAAAAACCTCGGCGCCGAAGGCGTGACGCTGGGACTCGTGCCCATGCCGCGCCAGTGCGCGCGCGTCATCGAGCTGCCGGGCGAGGGGTTCCCCTTCATCCTGCTCGAGCACGCCATCGAGATGGTGGCCGACGAGGTGTTCAGCATGTACACCGTCAAGCACACCAACGTCATCTGCGTCACCCGCAACGCCGACCTGGACGCCACCGAGGGCACCGACGAGCAGGACGAGGACTACCGCGAGCACATGAAGCGCATCCTGAAGAAGCGCGCCCGCCTGGCGCCGGTGCGCCTGGAAAGCGAGCGGCCGCTGTCCTCCACGCTCTCCAAGCTGCTGCTCAAGCGCCTGGGACTGAAATCCCACCAGGTGTTCTCGACGTCGGTTCCGCTGAACATGGGGTTCACCTGGGGTCTGGGAAGCCACCTGCCCGAGAAGCTGACCGCCCGGCTGACCAACGCCCCGTTCGCGCCCCAATGGCCCGCCTGCCTCGACCGCAACCGCCGCATCATCGACCAGGTGGCCGAAAAGGAGGTGCTGCTCTCCTACCCCTACGAGTCCATGGACGCGTTCGTGCAGCTTCTGCGCGAGGCGGCAGGCGACCCCGCCGTCATCTCCATCAAGATCACGCTCTACCGCCTGGCCAGCCAGTCGCACCTCGCCGAGGCGCTCATCGCCGCAGCCGAAAACGGCAAGGAGGTCACGGCGCTGTTCGAGCTGCGCGCCCGTTTCGACGAGAGCAACAACATCGAGTGGTCGCAGCGCTTCGAGCAGGCGGGATGCAGCGTCATCTACGGATTCCGCGACTTCAAGGTGCACAGCAAGATCTGCTGCATCACACGGCAGACCGAACACGGCCTGCAGCACATCACGCAGCTGGGCACCGGCAACTACAACGAGAAGACGGCCAAGCTCTACACCGACCTGTCGTTCATCACCACCGACGAGACCTTCGGGCGCGACGCCATGGAGTTCTTCCGCAACATGGGGTTGGAGAACACCTCCGACAACTACGGCATCCTCTGGGTGGCCCCTTTGCAGATCAAGCCGATGATCATCTCCCACATCGACCGCGAGATAGCCAAGGCGCGCGCCGGCGAGCCGTGCGGGCTGTTCTTCAAGACGAACTCTGTCACCGACAAGGACGTCATCGAGAAGATCGTGGAAGCGTCGCAGGCGGGCGTTCCCGTGACGCTGTTCGTGCGCGGCATATCGTGCATCGTGCCGGGAGTGGAGGGCTTCACCGACAACGTGCGCGTGGTGTCCATCGTCGGACGGCTTCTGGAGCACAGCCGCATCTACGGGTTCGGCCCGCGTGAGAGCATGAAGCTCTACCTGTCGAGCGCCGACCTCATGACGCGCAACATGGACAAGCGCATCGAGATAGCCTGGCCCGTCCTTGACGAGGGACTGCGCGGCCAGATCCTCGATTACCTGGACGTCTGCCTGGCCGACACGGCCAAGCTGCGCGAACTTCTGCCCGACAAAAGCTACACGCCCCTGGGCGCGCGCGCCGAGCGTGACGCCGACGGGCGCATCACGCTGTTCGAGTCGCAGGACTATCTGATCAAGCGCGCCCAGCAGCGCCGACTCGAGGCGGCCGAACGGGAAGCAACCCGCGACGCCTCCCGCCGGCGCGCCGCGCAGCTGCTGGCCTCGAACGAGGCGGCGGAAGTGGCGGAGCCGCCCGCAACGCGCCCGACGGAAAGCGAGGAGAGGCCGACCTCCTCCCTGCCCGACGCGCAGGCGTCCGCGCGCGAGGCCGAGGTGATAGCGGCAGCCGCCAACAAGGCCGCCGAGCTGGCGGCCCAAGCCGCAGCGCGGGCAACGGCCCAGGCCGCCGAGGCCGCGCGGGCCGCAGAGCCCGCCGCCGTGCTGGAAGCCGACGCCATAGAGCCGCCGAGCGACGGCGCCTTGGAAAGGGTCGCCGGCCAGGACATCGCGGCCGCCCCGCCCGCCCCCGCCGATACGGGCAGGCCCGGGCTGCTCGTGCGCATCCTCAGCCTGTTCGTCCGCAAGTAGCAGGCAAAGGAGGGCCCGGGGCGCATACGCCCCGGGCCCTCCTCAAACACGCAGGTGCGAAGCGGCGCCCCCGCATTCCGCTTCGGCCGCCCTCCTACACCTCGCGCTCCACAACGTCGGCGATGGCCTTCGCGTGACGCTCGGCTTCGGCCGCGTCGGACGCCTCCACCATGACGCGGACCACCGGCTCGGTGCCGGAAGGGCGCAGAAGCACCCGACCCGAATCCCCCAGCGCCTCCTCGGCCGCCGCCACGGCCGCACAGACCGCCTCGTTGCCGTCCACCGCGTGCTTGTCTCTCACGCGAACGTTGACGAGCGTTTGCGGGAAGCGCGTCATGACCGCCGCGGCCTCCTCGATCGACACGTCCGCCCGACGGCACGCCGCCAAGAACTGCAAGGCCGTCACCAAGCCGTCGCCCGTTGAGTTGTGCTCGAGGAAGATCATATGCCCGGACTGCTCGCCGCCGATGGCGAAACCGCCCTCGCGCATGGCCTCCAGCACGTAGCGATCGCCCACCTTCGTCTGAACAAGCTCTATCCCCGCGTCGCGCAGCGCGTGCGTCAGGCCTAAGTTGCACATGACCGTGGACACGGCCGTGTTGCCGGGCAGCTTGCCGCGCTTCTTAAGGTCGATGGCGCACACGGCCTCCACCACGTCCCCGTCGATCTCGTTGCCCTGCGCGTCCACCATCATCACGCGGTCGGCGTCGCCGTCGTGGGCGATGCCCACGTCCGCGCCTATCTCGGCCACCAGCGCGCGCACCGGTCCCAGATGGGTGGAGCCGCACTCGACGTTGATGTCGGTGCCGTCGAAGTCCTCGTTGATCACCGTCACGTCCGCTCCCAGACGACGCAGCGCCTCGGGGCTTGTCATGCACGAGGCGCCATGGCCCACATCGAGGGCCACCTTGAGGCCGGCCAGGTCGATGCCCTCGCACGCCACCGTCCGCACCGCGTGGGCGATGTAGCGCTCGCAGGCGTCCTCGACGGGAATGGCCACGCCCACGGCGTCGCCCACCGGCACATCCTCGGCCGCCGCGCCGCCGCGCGCCACGAACGCCTCTATCTCGTCCTCCACCGCGTCGGGCAGCTTGAAGCCCTCCCCGTCGAACAGCTTGATGCCGTTGTACTCCGGCGGGTTGTGCGAAGCGGAGATGACCACGCCGCCGTCGCAGGACAGCTCGCGCACCAAAAGCGCGATGGCGGGCGTGGGGATGATGCCGGCGAGCAGAGCCGTTCCGCCCATGGACATGACGCCGGCCGCCACGGACGCTTCCAGCATGTCGCCCGAAAGGCGCGTGTCCTTGCCGATCAGGATGGTCTTGCCCTTGAAGGCCACCGCCGCCTGGCCCAGCTTGAAAGCCAGGTCGCACGTCAACTCCGTGTTCGCCACACCGCGAACGCCGTCGGTACCGAATAGACGAGCCATCACTTGCCCCTTCTCACGTGTTCGTCGTACAGTCGGACGCCGCCGCGCGGGCGCTCGCCCTCGGTCATCCTCATGTTGAGTTCGGCGGCGAACTCGTCAAGCGGCACGCCGTATCGTTCGAGGACGACGAGAAGATGATACACCACGTCGGCAGCCTCGTAGCGCAAATGGTCGACGGCGGCCGCATACTCGGGTGGGAGCTCCACGGTAAGCGGCCCCTCCCCGTCCGCGCCGTCGCGATCGGATTCAAGCGCAAGGGCGGCCGCCAACGACGACGTCGCCCACGCCTCCACGTCCTTGGCCGCAAGCGCCGTCTCCCCCGCCTCCTCCATGACCTTTTTCAGCACGCCGTCGACCGGCCCGGTCAGAAGCCTGTGCGTGTAGCTTTCCTCGCCGGCGTCGCGCCGTGCCGCTATCGTGGACGCCAGCGCCTCCAACGTGGCGCCTATCTGGGACGCCGGGCGCGCCTCATCTGCGGGAATGTACGTTTTCTTAGGCATAGCGCTCCTCGCTTCATGGGATGGGAATGGTTGCGCCGCAACAGGGGCGAACCGGCGAAACCGGAAGGGATCGCCAAAGGCGGACGGCCCAGGCGGCAAAGCCGAGAAAGACCGGCGAGCGCCGGCCTTTCCTCCCCTTGCCGCCCGTCGACGCTCGCGCCTCCGGCGACAGAAAGAGGGGCGCGCCGCAGCACGCCCCCTGTTGCTTACTCGTCAGCCTGCGAGTTGGAGGCTTCCTCGTCCTCCTTGCTGGTCACGCCGAAGCCGAGCGATCCCACCGAACCCAGAAGCGCGTCAAGCTCTTCCAGGTTGCGCTGGTAGGAGCGCGGCGGCAGGGCCTCGCCCAGCATGTCCTCGCCGGACGTGTCGAAGGTCGGAGGCTCGTCGCCGCCGATGAGGATGGTGTCGTCGGGCGAGAACACCATGTCGAGCAGCTGCGACATGTCGTCGCTCGTGGCCGCGAGGTCGTCCTCTATCACATGCGTGAGGTCGCGCTCCGCCAAGCCCTCCTTCAGCTCCTCGATGGCCTTCACGCCGATGCCCTCGATGCGCAGCAGGTCCTCCTCGGTGTGGCCCACAAGGTCGGCCACCGTCTCGATGCCCGCCTCGCTGAACTTGTTGGCCCAACGCTGCGACACGCCCAGGTCGTCGTAGATGTACAGGCGCGCCTCCTCGTCGGACAGCTGCGGCCCGCGATGCCCGAGCGAAAGCCCGCTGTAGTAGCTGCCGTAGCTCGAGCCCATGTTGAGGTAGCCGTCGCCGTCGAGCGACCAATCCTGCGGCTGCGGCAGCAGCTCCTCGATCTCGCGGAGCGCGTCGGGCGCGAAGTCGGGCAGCTGCTCGCTTTGCACGCCGGACACCGGACGGCCCTTGTAGGTGAGTCCCACCTCGCGGTAGCGCGAAAGGCCGGTGCCCGCCGGGATGGGCTTGCCGATGATGACGTTCTCCTTGAGGCCGGCCAGATGGTCCACCTTG
>NZ_CBDTNW010000147.1:0-22056 GCF_965361815.1 Rubneribacter sp. | reverse complement strand
CGCATCCTGGGGATGGGCGATGTGGTCAGCCTCATCGAGAGCGCCGTCAAAGTGCAGCAGGAGGAGCTTGAGCAGGAGCAGGCCGAGCGCATGATGCGCGCGCAGCTCACCCTCAACGATTTCGTGGAGATGAACCGCCAGATCCGCAAGATGGGCGGCGTGTCCAAGCTCATCAGCGCGCTTCCCGGCGGCGACAAGGCCATGGCGGCCGGCCAGGTGGACGAGGGCGCGCTTGACCACATGGAGGTCATCATCAACTCCATGACCAAGGCCGAGCGCGAGAAGCCCGAAATCCTCAACGGCAGCCGCCGCGCGCGCATCGCCGCGGGCGCCGGGGTCACGGTTCCCGAGGTGAACCAGCTCATCAAAAAGTTCAACGAGACGAAGAAGATGATGAAGCGCTTCATGCCCGCCGCCGAGGAGATGGCGGGGGGCAAGAAGGGCAAGAAGGGCAAGAAGGGCCGGCGCCGCCGCATGGGCATCCCCGGGCTTCCGGGCGGCATGAGCATGGCCGACCTCAAAAAGCTCCAGGACATGATGGGGGAGTAGGGCGCTCACGGCGACGGCGCGCGCCGGGCGGGCAAGGCGCGCGCAGAGGGAAAGGAGGCGCCCATGGCGCTGGAGTTTCGGCCGCACCGCGAGGACGACCTTGCGGACATGGCCAGGATATGGAACGAAGTCGTGGAGGCGGGGGACGCGTTTCCCCAAGTGGACACGATGGGCGTCGACCAGGCACGGGAGTTCTTCGCTGCGCAGACGCTCTCGACGGTGGCCGCGGTCGACGACAAGATCTTCGGGCTGTACATCCTGCACCCCAACAAC
Source organism: Rubneribacter sp. (assembly GCF_965361815.1). Classification (NCBI taxonomy): domain Bacteria; kingdom Bacillati; phylum Actinomycetota; class Coriobacteriia; order Eggerthellales; family Eggerthellaceae; genus Rubneribacter; species Rubneribacter sp. The sequence goes on along the minus strand of NZ_CBDTNW010000147.1, from coordinate 21,234 downwards.
GTGGGGCGCTGCGCGCACGTGGCCAACGCCAGCTACGCGGTGGCTTCGAGCGCCCGCGGCCTGGGGCTTGGGCGCGCGCTTGTTCAGGACTCGCTTGAGCAGGCGGCGCGCAAGGGGTTCTGGGGCCTGCAGTTCAACGCGGTGGTTGCGAGCAACGAGGCGGCCGTCCACCTGTACGAGGACATGGGGTTCACGCGCGTGGGGACCATCCCCGGGGGCTTCATCAACTTCATGGGAGCCTACGAGGACGCGCACATCTTCTTCAAGCGGCTCCGCGAGGAGCCGCGCGAGCGCTGAGGCGGGCGCCGAGCGCCCGGTTCGCGCTCCGGCCGCCCTGGCGCCTTTGGCGTCGGCGACGGCGGGCACATAGAAACCCCATCGGCGCGCGACTTGTCAAACCGCGCGTTTCGCCGTATCATGAGCAACTGCTGTTTTCGTTGCGCCTGGACGGCGCCCAGCACCAGTTGAACCAAGAAGCAAAAAGGAGTTCTCCCTCATGGTCAAGATTCGCCTTGCCCGCCACGGCGCCAAGAAGCGTCCGTACTACCGCATCGTCGTCGCCGACTCGCGCAGCCCGCGCGACGGCCGCTTCATCGAGGAAGTGGGCCGCTACAACCCCTGCGTCGAGCCGGCCATGGTGAAGTTCGACATGGAGAAGGTCGATCGCTGGATCGCCAACGGCGCCCAGCCGACCGACACGGTGGCCTCGCTCCTCAAGCGGGCTCGCGAGAACGCGTAAGAGCCCATGTCCGAGCAGACGGAAGACATCGTCGGTTTGGTCGAGTCCGTCGTTCGCCCGCTCATCGATTTCGGCGACGACCTTGAGGTTGTCGCCAGCGAGGCGCAGGACGGGACCGTGCTTGTGGAGATGCGCGTGAACGAAGAGGACGCCGGCAAGGTGATCGGGCGACAAGGCCGGGCCATCAAGGCCATCCGCACGCTCGCGCGCGCAGCCGCCTCGCGCACCGGCACGCATGTGGAAGTGGAGCTTCTGGACTAGATGCGGGCTTGGACGACCGCTGCAGAGCTGGTTCGGGCGAAGAACCTGTCGGGAGGACTCGTCGCGCGCAGCGCGCCGGGTCTTCCCTTTTTGCTGTCGGAAGGGATGGAGGTGGCGTTCGTGCCGCCGCAGCACGACGCGCCCCGGCGCGCTTTGGTCGAAAGCGTCCGGGACGAGGGGCGGGGCGCCTACCTCGTGTTCTTCGAGGGCGTCGGGGACATTGGAGCCGCCGAGCCGCTGGTGGGGTGCCGCTGCCTCGTCCGCCGATCCGACCTGCCCGAAGACGCTTTTGCTCCCGAAGGCGGGAGCCTTGTCGGCTTCGAGGTGCACGATGCGCGCTACGGGCTGGTGGGCACCGTGGGCAGCGTTGTTGAGAACCCCGGCCAGGTCCTTTTGTCCGTCGACCGTCCAAAGGCGGCCCCGGCGCTCGTCCCCTTGGTGGACGCGTTCGTGGCGGGGCTGGACGAGGACGCCCGGCGCATCGAGACGACCCTGCCCGAGGGCCTGCTCGACCTGTGAGGGCGGGCTGCGGGACGCGAAGCCCGCAGCGTCCGCCGCGCGGCTTTTCGGCATTGCGAAAGGAACGGCCCCGTGATCATAGAGACGCTTTCGACGTTTCCCTCCATGTACGACTCCGTCATGGGCTCGTCCATGATGCGCATCGCCCAGGAGAAGGGGATCCTTTCGTTTCGGGCCCACGATCTGAGGGATTGGACGCATGATAGGCACCGCACCACCGACGACGAGCCCTACGGGGGCGGCGCGGGCCTGGTCATGAAGTGCGGCCCCATCTTCGAGGCTTTCGACGACATCGCCTGCGCCGAGGGGCTGCCGGCGCCGTGCACCGTGTTTTTAAGCCCCTGCGGGGAGCGCTTCGACGACGATCTGGCGTGCGATCTGGCCCGCTGCGAGCGGCTTTTGTTCGTGTGCGGCCACTACGAGGGCGTGGACGAGCGCGCCTACGCGCTGGCCGACCGGGTGGTGTCGCTTGGCGACTACGTTCTGACGAGCGGCGAGCTTGCCAGCATGGTGGTCATCGACGCCGTGGTGCGCAAGCTGCCTGGCGTGCTGGGGGCCGACAACGGCGCTTTGGACGAGAGCTTCGCCGACGGCCTTCTGGAGTATCCCCAGTACACCCGCCCCTCGTCGTTTCGGGGCATGGAGGTGCCGGCGGTGCTGCTCTCGGGCGACCACGGCGCTGTGGCGCGCTGGCGGCGCGCGCAGAGCCTCGAGCGCACGGCCCGACTGCGGCCCGACTTGCTCGAGGGGGTGGAGCTGACGCGGGAGGACGAGGAGGCGCTCCAGGCGGCGCTGCGCGCCCGCGACGGGGAGGCCGCCGAGGGTTTTCCCCGGTGACCCGGTTTTTTCTGCAAACTTTGTCGAACGGGCGGGACGCGTTCGCCCGACGCGCTATCATATGCTCTCGTGATCTCGGCCGGGCGCGGGGCGCCCGCATCGAAAGGACAGATTAGCTCTATGGATTACGGTCAGCATGCCGCTCGTCGGGGCCCGGGCATCCTGAGGTCGTTCTTCTCGCTTCTTTTGCTCGTGGCTGTGGCGGTGGGCGTGGCGTTTCTTTTGCGAACCTACGTGTACCAGCCTTACGAGATACCGTCGGGGTCGATGGAGGAGACCGTCATGACCGGGGACGTGCTGTTCTCCGAGAAGGTGAGCTATTACTTCCGCGAGCCCGAGCCGGGCGACATCGTGACCTTCCAGGATCCCGAGATACCGGGCCGCGTGCTCCTCAAGCGCTGCATCGCCGTGGGCGGCCAGACCGTGGTCGTGGGCGACGACGGCGTGGTGTACGTGGACGGGGTGGCGCAAGACGAGCCCTACACCGGCGGCAAGCCGTCCTATCCGCTCGACGGCGACGTGACCTACCCCTACACGGTGCCCGAGGGCTACATCTGGGTCATGGGGGACAACCGCACCAATTCGCAGGACTCGCGCTACTTCGGGGCCGTTCCCGTCTCGTCGGTGACGGGCCGGGGGGCGCTCGTGGTCTGGCCGCTGAACCATTTCGGCCCGCTCGGGTAGCGCGCTTCCTCTCAGGGGACATCAAGAGGGCAACGGAGAAGGACAAGGAGAGCCATGCGAACCGAAACCGCAACAGCGACGACGGCGCGGCGGGAAGCCGCCGGGCAGCTGCCGCCCACGTTCCAGGACGTCATCATGAACCTGCAGCGCTACTGGGGCGATGCGGGCTGCGTCGTCTTGCAGCCCTACGACAACGAGGTGGGCGCCGGCACGAACGCGCCCGCCACCACGCTGCGCTCGCTCGGGCCCGACACCTGGCGCACGTGCTACGTGCAGGGCAGCCGCCGCCCCACCGACGGGCGCTACGGCGAGAACCCCAACCGCACCCAGCATTACTTCCAGTTCCAGGTGCTCATGAAGCCCTCGCCCGACAACATCCAGGACCTGTACCTGGGTTCGCTGCGCGCCATCGGCATCGACGTTGACGCGCACGACGTGCGCTTCGTGGAGGACGACTGGGAAAGCCCCACGCTCGGCGCATGGGGGCTGGGCTGGGAAGTGTGGATCGACGGCATGGAGGTGACGCAGTTCACCTACTTCCAGCAGGTGGGCGGGTTCGAGTGCAGCCCCGTGCCCGTGGAGATAGCCTACGGCCTGGAGCGCCTGACCATGTTCGTGCAGGGAGTCGACAGCATGTTCGACATCGTGTGGTCGCGCGGCGCCGACGGCGTCACGTTCACCTACGGCGACGTGTACCTGGAAAACGAGCGGCAGTACTCGACGTTCAACTTCGAGGTGGCCGACACCGACTTTTTGTTCAGGGAGTTCAACGATCGGGAGGCCGAGTGCCTGCGCACGCTGGAGGCCGGGCTGCCGCTGCCGGCCTACGACAGCGTCCTCAAATGCTGCCACACGTTCAACCTGCTGGACGCGCGCGGCGTGATCTCGGCCACCGAGCGCATGGCCTACATCCTGCGCGTCCGCACGCTGGCCAAGGCCGTGTGCGCGTCCTACATGCGCCACGTGGTGGGCATGGAGGTGCCCGAGGAGGAGGGCGGCGTTGTGGCGCCCGGAGCCTTGGAGGGGAAGGGGGAGGACCGATGAGCAGCCTGCATACGCTTGCGTTCGAGGTGGGAACCGAGGAGATACCGGCCTTCGACCTGCACAAGGCCACGCTGCAGCTGGAGAAGCTGGTGCCGGCGGCCCTGGACGAGGTGCGCATCCCGCACGGGGCCGTGTCCGTTCGCACGACGCCGCGCCGCCTGATCGTTATCGTGGAGGACGTGGCGGAGGCCACCGAGGCGCTGGAGGAGGTGTTCCGCGGCCCGGCGGCCAAGATCGCCTTCGACGCCGAGGGCAACCCCACGAAGGCGGCCGTCGGGTTCGCCCGCGGCAAGGGCGTGGACGTGGAGTCGCTCGAGCGGCGCGAGGAGAACGGCGCGGAGTACGTGTTCGCCACGAGGAGCGTGCCGGCGCGCGAGACGGTCGGGCTTCTGCCCGGCGTGCTCAAGGGCGTGATCGAGGGCATATCCTGGCCGAAGTCGTGCCGTTGGGGCACCACGAGCGAGTACTTCTCGCGCCCGGTCCGGTGGCTTGTCGCCCTGCTGGACGAGCAGGTGGTCCCCGTCGAGTTCGCGGGGCTTCGCGCCGCCAACCTGACGCGCGGCCATCGCTTCCTGTCCCCCGGGCCCCACGAGGTGCCCACGGCCTCCGCGCTCCTGTCCGTGGTGGAGTCGGCGCACGTGGTGGCGAGCGAGGGCGCGCGCGAGGCGGCCATCCGCGCCGGCGTCGCCGAGATCGAGCGGGCCTCGGGCGCCCGCGCGGAGCTTCCCGAGAAGACGCTGCTTGAGGTCACGAACCTCTGCGAGCAGCCGACCGTCTTGATGGGGTCTTTCGACGAGGAGTTCTTGCGCGTTCCCGAGGAGATCATCGTGGACGCCATGCTCATGCACCAGCGCTACTTCCCGCTCTACGACGCGGACGGCAAGCTGACGAACCGCTTCATCGTGGTGAGCAACGGCGATCCGGACCATGCCGCCACCATCGTGGAGGGCAACGAGCGCGTGGTGCGGGCGCGCCTGTCCGACGCGAAGTTCTTCTACGAGGAGGACCTCAAGCGCCCGCTGGAGGATTACGTGGAGCGCTTGGACGAGGTGGTGTTCCAGGAGGCGCTCGGCACCATGCGGGACAAGACCGACCGCCTGGTCTCCTTGGCGCGCCATCTGGCCACCGACGCGGGCCTGCCAGCCGCCGACGCCGCCGACGCCGAGCGCGCGGCGCACCTGTGCAAGGCCGATTTGGTCACGAACGCCGTGGTGGAGTTCACAAGCGTCCAGGGCATCATGGGCGCCTACTACGCGCAGGCCGCCGGTGAGGGCGGGCAGGTGGCGCGCGCCATCGCCGACCACTACCGCCCGCGTTTCTCGGGGGACGACCTGCCGGCATCGCAGGTGGGCCGGGTGGTGGCCATGGCCGACAAGCTGGACACCATCTGCGGCCTGTTCGCCGTGGGCCAAGGCCCCACCGGCTCGTCCGATCCGTTCGCCCTGCGACGCAGCGCCATCGGCATCGTGGCCATGCTGGAGGCGGGGCTGACCGTCTCGCTGGCCGCGGCCGTGGACGCCTCGCTTGCCACCTACCGCGCGGCCGGGGTTCCCTTCGACGCGCAGGCGGTGCGCGACGAGGTGATGGAGTTCTTCGTCACGCGCACGAAGGTCATCCTGCGCGACGGCGGCTGCGCCCCCGACGCGGTGGACGCGGTGCTGGCCACGGGCGTGGAGGAGCCGGCGCTGATCATGGCGCGCGTCCGCGCGCTCGAGGCGGCCCGCACCGACGCCCCCGAGGCGTTCTTGAACCTGGCCACCGCCTACGCGCGCGCCAACAACCTGCGCGACGCCGCCTTGGGCGCGGAGGTGGACGGGTCCTTGCTGGTCGAGGAGGAGCGCGCCTTGCTGGACGCCGTCGAGCGGGCGGAGGGCAGCGTGGGCGCGGCCTTGTCCGCGGGCGACTACCCCCGCGCGCTCTCCGAGCTGGCGGCCCTGCGCGGGCCTGTGGACGTGTTTTTCGAGCGCATCATGGTCATGGACGAGGATGCGGCCCTGCGCGAGAACCGGCTGCGCCTGCTCAACCGCTTCGTGGGCGTGTTCTCCCACGTGGCCGACTTCGGCAAGATGGCCAAGGGGGCGAAGTAGGATGGGCGAGTTCATCGCCTACGGGAACTCGGGCGATCTGCCCACCATCCACGTGATCAGCGACTCGGTGGGCCTGACCGCGCAGGCGGTGGGCCGGGCGGCCGCGGCGCAGTTCGGCGTGACGAACCCGGTGATCGAGGTGCTGCCCAAGGTCCGCACCTTCCGGGAGATCAAGGAGTTTTTGGACGAGCACAGCGAGGTCCATCGGCGCAACACCGGGGACGGGCGGATGCTCGTGTTCTACACGCTGGTCGACCGCTCGCTGTCAAGCCAGCTGGCGGAGTACGCGCGCGATAGGGACGACATCGTGGCGGTCGACCTGGTCACCGACGCCATTTCGGCCATCTCCCAAATGACGGGCCGCGAGCCGTCCACCAAGCCGGGCGGCCTGCATGTGGCCGACCAGTACTACTTTCGGCGCATCGAGGCCATCGAGTTCACCATCGCCCACGACGACGGGCGCAACCCGCAGGAGCTGCGCCAGGCCGACATCGTGCTCCTCGGCGTGTCGCGCTCGTCGAAGACGCCCACTTCCATCTACCTGTCCCAGCAAGGCTACAAGGTGGCCAACATCCCGCTCGACCCCTCGACCGCCCCTCCCAAGGAGCTGTTCGACGTGGAGAGGACGAGGCTCTTTGGCCTCATGACCACCGCCGAGGTCCTGGTGGGCATCCGTCAGAGGCGCTTGGGCAACGCGGTGGGCGTGGCGTCGCGTTACGCCGACCCCGAGTTCGTGTACCGCGATCTGGAAGAGGCGCGCGCCCTCCTGCGCAAACTCGGCTGCATTGTCGTTCACACCGAAAATAGGGCCGTTGAGGAAACGGCCCAGGAGATTTTGCGCTACTATGAGCGCGCGCACCCGCCGTCGGTTGATATGATGGCGTAATCCTTACGGCTCAGTGTTGAGCGCGCGGGGCAACGTACAGGTACTCGGGTTAGGAGAAAAAGGTGGCTGAAGAAGTCAAGCGGGTCTATGCGTTCGGCAAAGACGCCCAGGGCAACAACGTGACCGAGGGCAACACCAACATGAAGGCGGTGCTCGGCGGCAAGGGCGCGAACCTTGCCGAGATGGCCAACATCGGCCTGCCCGTCCCTCCGGGATTCACCATCTCGTGCCAGACGTGCATGGAGTACGCCAACGCCGGCAACACCTGGCCCGAGGGCGCGCTCGACACCATCCGCGCCTACCGCGAGGACCTCGAGGCCCGCATGGGCAAAAAGATCGGCGACGCGGAGGATCCGCTGCTCGTGTCCGTTCGCTCCGGCGCGCCCCTGTCCATGCCGGGCATGATGGACACGGTGCTCAACCTGGGTCTGAACGACGAGTCTATCAACGGGCTTATCAAGCAGACCGACAACCCCCGCTTCGCCTGGGACTCCTACCGCCGTTTCATCCAGATGTTCTCCGGCGTGGTCATGGGGCTTGACGGCGATCTGTTCGAGAACGCCATCACGGCCAAGAAGAACGAGCGCGGCGTCGCCTCCGACACCGACCTCACGGCCGAGGACCTAATGGAGCTTGTGGCCGAGTTCAAGCGGATCTTCTCCGAGAACGTCTCGGCCGAGAAGTACCCGAGCCTGGTGGCCGACGACGGCTCCCTGCAGTTCCCGCAGGATCCCATGGTCCAGCTGAAGCTGGCCATCGAGGCCGTGTTCGGCAGCTGGAACAACCCGCGCGCCACCCTCTACCGCAAGAAGAACAAGATCTCCGACGATCTGGGCACCGCCGTCAACGTGCAGTCCATGGTGTTCGGCAACAAGGGCAACACCTCGGCCACGGGCGTGGCGTTCACGCGCAACCCCGCCAACGGCGAGAAGGAGTTCTACGGCGATTACCTGGTGAACGCCCAGGGCGAGGACGTGGTGGCGGGCATCCGCAACACCTCGCCCATCGCCGAGCTCAAAGACGTCGAGGGCTTGGAGGAGGCCGGTCGCGAGCTGGAGGAAGTGTTCGTCACGCTGGAAAACCACTTCCGCGACATGTGCGACATCGAGTTCACCATCGAGCAGGGCAAGCTTTGGATGCTGCAGACCCGTGTGGGCAAGCGCACCGCCGCCGCCGCGCTGCACATCGCCATCGAGATGGAGAGGGAGGGCCTCATCTCCAAGGAGGAGGCCGTCATGCGTGTGGACCCCGACCAGCTTGACCAGCTGCTGCATCCGCAGTTCGACAAGGACGCTGCCTACGACGTGGCGGCGCGCGGCCTGAACGCCAGCCCCGGCGCCGCCGTGGGCGAGGCGGTGTTCTCGGCCGCCGACGCCGTGGCGGTGTCCGAGGCCGGCCGCAAGTGCGTGCTGGTGCGCTGGGAGACTAACCCCGACGATTTGGCCGGCATGATAGCGGCGGAGGGCATCCTCACCTCGCACGGCGGCAAGACCTCCCATGCGGCCGTCATCGCCCGCGGCATGGGCACCCCCTGCGTGTGCGGCGCCGAGGCCCTGCGCATCGACGCGGAGAAGAAGCAGGCCCAGATCTCCGGCACCGACATCGTCATCAACGAAGGCGACATGATCTCCATCGACGGCACGACGGGCATCGTGGTGCTGGGCGCGGTGGACCTGGTGCTGCCGGAGCTCACGGGCGATCTGGACACCATCCTCGAGTGGGCCGACGAGTTCCGCACGCTCGGCGTGCGCGCGAACGCCGACAATCCCGAGGACGCCGGGCTGTCCCGCGGGTTCGGCGCCGAGGGCATCGGATTGTGCCGCACCGAGCACATGTTCCTGGGCGAGCGCAAGCAGATCATCCAGACGTTCATCTTAAACGAGGACGAGGCCGTGCGCGAGAAGGCCGTGGGCGACCTTCTTGAAGCCCAGACGGGCGACTTTTTGGGGATGTTCGAGGCCATGGACGGCCTGCCGGTGATCGTGCGCTTGCTCGATCCGCCGCTGCACGAGTTCCTGGAGAGCCCGCGCGCGCTGGACGTGGAGATAGCGCGCTTGGAGGTTTCAGGCGGCGATGCGGGCGAGATCGCCGACAAGCGCCGGCTCATGGAGCAGATCGACGCCATGAGCGAGGCCAATCCGATGCTCGGCCTGCGCGGCTGCCGTCTGGGCATCGTGTATCCCATCCTGCCCAAGATGCAGGTGCGCGCCATCGCCGCGGCGTGCGCGGAGCTCAAGAAGCGCGGGCTTGACCCCAAGCCCGAGATCATGATCCCGCTTGTGTCGGTGGTGCCCGAGCTGGAGAAGCTGCGCGCGGTGGCCGAGGAGACCATCGCCGAGGTGGCCGCTGAGCAGGGCGTTGAGCTGGACATCCCCGTGGGCACCATGATCGAGCTGCCGCGCGCGGCCCTCACCGCCGACGAGGTGGCCACGCAGGCCGACTTCTTCAGCTTCGGCACGAACGATCTCACCCAGACGACGTTCGGCTTCAGCCGCGACGACGTGGAGGCGGAGTTCGTCCCGCAGTACCTGGCCGAGCGCCTGCTGCCCTACAACCCCTTCGCCACCATCGATCCGGGCGTGGCCAAGCTGGTGCAGATGGGCGTTGAGCTGGGGCATAAGGGCAACCCCGACCTCGTGTGCGGCGTGTGCGGCGAGCACGGCGGCGATCCGGACTCCATTCGCACGTTCCACGCGATCGGCCTGGACTACGTGAGCTGTTCGCCCTACCGCGTGCCGCTCGCGCGCCTCGCCGCCGCCCAGGCGGCGCTGGCCGAGAAGACGGGCCACGTGCAGGACAAGTAAGCCCGCGAACCGGCAACGCAATGGCAAGGGCGTCCTGCGGGACGCCCTTTTTCGTGACGCGCCGAGCAGGATGGGCTGTGCGCGGATACGCCGCCGTGCGAGCGAGGCGCGGGGGCGCGGATCCGCTGGCGCGCGCTACCACGCAAGTCTCCGTGTCGTTTTCAAGGAAGATTCTCGCAGCGCCTCTGCTTGCGTACAATACCTAATGGTATTAGCAAAAGAAGGGAGAGGCTGTGCGGACGACCGACTACGAAGCTCTGGCGCGTGAGCTGGTTGAAACACGGGGCGTTTTGCGGCGCTTGGGCGTGGGAGAGCTTGCCGACCGCATGACGATGGGGGAGTTGGGCGCGCTGCGCCTGCTGCTGCAAAACGACGATGGGGCGCACCCGAAGGAGCTCAGCGAGCGCTTGGGGGTGAGCACGGCGCGGGTGGCCGCCCTGCTCGTGCGCTTGGAAGGGCAAGGACTTCTGGTGCGCTCTCCCGACCCGACCGACAACCGCCAGACGGTGGTGACGCTCACCGAGCAAGGGGCTGATCGCATTCGGGAGCGCTGGGATCAGGCTCTTGGTCGCATCGCCGATCTGCTTTCGCGTTTGGGGCCGGAAGACGCCGCTGCGTACGTGCGTATTCAGAAGAGGCTCGCCTCCTATATGGCCGAAGCTGCGCCGTCGGAACGTTGAGGGAAGGAGTCCGTTCGTGGAATTGTTTGAGCTTGTTTTGCTCTTGTTGGGCGCGGTGCTTGTTTCGACGGTGCTCGATCAGATGGTGCCGCGCGTGTCGCTGCCGCTTGTGCAGATAGGGCTGGGGGCGGCCATCATGGCGCTTTCAGGTGCTCCTATCCAGGTCGAGGTTGATCCGGAGTTGTTCTTGGTGCTGTTCATTGCGCCGCTTCTGTTCGACGAGGCTCGCCATGCTGAAAAGCGGGCGCTCTGGGACAACAAGGGGGCCATCGTGTCGTTGGCCGTGGGGCTGGTGCTGGCCACGGTGTTGGCGACAGGGTTCGTGCTGCACTGGATCGAACCCTCCGTTTCCCTTGCGGCGGCGTTTGCGCTGGGCGCGGCGCTTGGGCCCACCGATGCGGTGGCGGTGACGGCGCTTGGCAAAGATGTGAGGCTCTCTCAGCGCCAACACGCGCTTCTTTCAGGAGAGGCGCTCATCAACGACGCATCGGGTGTGGTGTCGTTTCAGTTCGCCATCGCAGCCGCCGTCACGGGTGCCTTTTCGCTTGCGGATGCGGCGGCTTCGTTCGCGGTGAGCTTCTTCGGCGGCATTGCGTTTGGCTTAGCGCTCGGGCTTGTGGCGGCACTTGCTTTGCGGCTTATCCGCAGTCAGGGTTTTGAGAGCGTCACCGTACACGTGGTGTTCGAAGTGTTCACGCCGTTCATCGTGTTTTTGCTGGCCGAGCATGCGGATGTGAGCGGCATTTTGGCCGTGGTGGCTGCAGGCCTTTTGATGGCGCTTTTGCCGAAGGAGCTCACGCCGGCGTCCGCGCGGCTCAAAATAGCCTCCGACAGTGTGTGGGAAACGCTCGTGTTCGTGGTCAACGGCGTGGTGTTCGTGCTGTTGGGCATGCAGTTGCCGCAGGCTATCATGCCCACGTGGAACGGTCCGTCGGACGCGGGGCTTTTGGTGGGGTTGGTGCTGCTGCTCACCGTGATGGTCGTAGGCGTGCGTTTTGCGTGGGTGTTCGTTATGGAGCGCCTTGCGCAGCGCGGCGTTTCTGGGCGCGCGGTGGCGAGGGGTGCGCTCGTGACCACGCTTGCCGGCCCCAAGGGCGCCGTCACGCTCTCCATCATGTTCACGATTCCGATGAGCTTGGCCAGCGGCGAGGTGTTTCCCAACCGCGATCTGCTCATCTTTTTAGCATCGGGCGTTATCCTGTGCACGCTTTTGCTGGCGAACTTCGCCGTTCCGTTGCTTGCGCCGCGAGGCAAGGATGCGGAATCGAGCGCTGGCGAGGGTGCGGCAAGCATCCGAGTGCTTGAGGGCGTGTTGCGGCAGTTGCGCGAGCGGGAGGTGGCGGGGTCGGAAGCGGCGGCGCGCTTGGTTGCCCGCCAGTACGAGGAGCGCATCAAGCGTTTGCAGCTGCAGGATGCGCCTGCGGCGCGCCTGGTGGAGCTTCGCGCGGAATCGCTTGCGTGTCAGCGCGCCTACGTGCAGGGGTGTGTTGACGAGGGGAGTGTGACCCACGCGGAGGGGCGGCGCTACCTCGATCAGATCGATCGTTCGGCCAAAGTTCTGCGGCGCGGGGTGCATCGCGGCGGTGCAGATGGGGCGGTTGGACGGTTCAAGGTGTCGGTGGCGCGTCTTGCGCACAGCTTTGGCCGTGTGATCAGGCGCCTGCGTGGCGCGAAGCAAGCCAACGAGGGATCGCTGGAGTTTCGCATTGGATTTGAGCGCTGCGCGTTGGAGTTTTTCGAAACGCAGGCGACGAGCGCAGATGCCGAAACCGCCAGCGCCGCCGCAGCCCTTGCCGCCGAATGCCGCGCTGCGCTTGAGGTTTTGGGCTTGCGCGAAGATGCAGGCGAGGCAGATGTGCCTGCCGTCACGGCAGCGGCTGCGGGGCGTGCGAAAACGGAAGTGGCCGAGGTGGAGGCCGAGGCTCTGCGTCTGGAACTCGACGAGATTCAACGTTTGCGCGAGGAAGGTGTCCTCGATCGCGAAGCAGCCCGCAAGCTGCGCGAGGAGGTGTACCTTCTTCAAATGACCACTTCCGGTTAAAACCTAAGCGCGCCCATCGTCCCAATCTGCGAACGACACCTCGTCCAGCATCGCGCCCTTCAGATTGCCTCCCTTCTCCATGACAAGGCACATCGTCATGTAGAGGGGAAGGTAGTACACCGGCTTGCCGGCTCGTTGCTCCACGGACACGTTATGTTCGGAGAAGACATATGCGTGCCTGATTCCGTACTCCTCCGTTTGGAGCAAGTTGTTCAGGGCGGTGTGCAGTTTGTAATCTTTTCCTGACTTCACTTCAACGGGCAGCACGCAGCCTTCACCCGTTTCAAGCAGAAAGTCCAGTTCTCCTTTGCGATTGTTATGGTAGTAGTAAAGAGGAAATCCTGCTGCAGCGATTTCTTGCGCAACGACGTTTTCATACACGGCGCCGAAGTTTGCGTCCCCGTTGCCCGATACCACCTTCATTGCGGCTGCCGGAGGGTATTGGGCGAGCAGGACGCCGCAGTCGGATGAGTACAGTTTGAACTTCTCTTTCACCTTCGTGCGTAGAAGCGGGTACTTCGGTTCGCTTGCAAGATAGGTCGGCAGTGCGACGCCTGCCTTCGTGAGCCAGAAGAAATCGTCTTTCAGCCGGTCGTAGGTGGTGCCTTGTCTTATCGTTTTCATTACAAAACGCTTATTTTCTTTGGCAAGTTGGGCTGGTATGTTGTCGAATATCGCAAGGATGGGGAGTTTGCGTTTGTCGGCGTACTGGGTGATGTCGTAGCGGTATTGTTCCGCTATGTCCCCATCCGTCTCGCGCGCAGCGCCAAGGTCCCTTTTGTTGTCAACGAATTTCTGCACGGCCTCCGGCATTCCGCCGACTGCTATGTAATGGCGATACATCGTTGTCATCCGGTCGTGGAGCGAGCGATCGAGCGGTTCTTTGCTCTGGTAGTGTTCCCTTATCTTCGCAAGCACCGAATCGGGCACACCTGTTGCCCAGCAGAATTCCTCGAAGTCGAGGGGGAACATGCGCAGGACGCGCGCATAACCAACAGGAAAAGACGTTACTCCTTCGAGCGCAATGCCGAGGAGCGATCCTGACAACACAAGGTCGAAGCGTCCGTCGTCCAGCAGGAACTTGGAGAGGGTCACTATCTCGCGTCCTAGGTGTTGAACCTCGTCCAAGAACACGAGGGTGCCTGGCTTGAGGGCGTGTCCCGCAATGAGGGAAAGACGTGAAACAAGTTCGCTGGCGCCGATTGCGCCGGCAAGCAATCGGCCATCGTCTTCGTTTTCCAAAAAGTTCACTTCCAAAAAGTCATTGTAGTTGTTGCGCGCGAATTCCCGGACGATGAACGTCTTTCCGGTTTGGCGGGCGCCGGTCAAAAGCAAAACCTTTTTCTTGGGGTCGCGCTTCCATGCTTCAAGCATTCGGTACATTTTTCTTTTAAGCATGATCACCTCGCATGATGTGTCCAGAACAGAACGATTTTGAGCGATTATGTGTCTAGTACAGAAAAAAATCAAGCTATTTTGCGCCTAACGCAGAACGGGAGGGCGGGCAAGGGCGGTACAATGGCGTTTCCGAGCAAGAGAAAGGATGCCGATGGGGGCTGCGCCGCATATGGAGAACCTGCCGCGGACGGTCGAGCTTGTCCGCGCCGCCAACGGGGCGGCCGAGCTGGTTTACGTGGACCAGAGGAGGCTGCCGCGCGAACTGGTCTTCGCGCGCACGTCCGACTGGCGCGAGGTGGTGGGCGCCGTGAAGTCGCTCGCGGTGCGCGGCGCGCCGGCCATCGGCGCGGCGGGTGCGGCGGCCGTGGCGCTGTGGGCGCAGGAGCGCGCGCGGGCGGGCGGGAAGGCGGGGGAGTCTTACCTGGCCGCTCTTTCCGAAGCGTGCGCGCTCGTGGCCGGCGCGCGCCCCACGGCGGTGAACCTCGCGTGGGGGGTGGGGCGCATGGAGCGCGCCGCCTGCGATTGCGCGGCGGCGGGCGAGGGGCCGGATGCCATCGCTGGCGCGCTCTTCAGCGCCGTGAAGGAGCTTGAGGCTGCCGACGAGGCCGCCAACCGCGCCATCGGCGCGCATGGGGCGGCGCTTCTGCCCCGGGGTGCCCGCGTGCTCACGCACTGCAACGCCGGCAGCCTGGCAACCGTGTTCTACGGCACGGCGCTCGGCGTGGTGTACGCGGCGGCGGCCAAGGGAGGGATCGAGCGCGTGTACGCCGACGAGACGCGCCCGGTGGGCCAAGGCGCGCGCCTCACGTGCTGGGAGCTGGCGCGGGCGGGCGTTTCCGTGACGCTTCTGTGCGACAACATGGCCGCGAGCCTCATGGCGCGCGGCGAGGTGGACGCCGTGGTGGTGGGCGCGGATCGCATCGCGGCCAACGGGGACACAGCCAACAAGGTGGGCACGTACGGCGTGGCCGTGCTCGCCGCGCACCACGGCATCCCGTTCTACGTGGCCGCGCCCGAATCGACCATCGATCGCTCCCTTCCCGACGGCTCGCGCATCCCCATCGAGGAGCGCGATCCGGCCGAGGTGGCCGAACCCCTGCCCGGCGTGGAGGTGTGGAACCCCGCGTTCGACGTGACGCCTGCGGCCCTTGTCACGCGCATCATCACGGAACGCGGCACGTTTGCCCCATCCGAGCTGGTATACTGACGAGCATCCCAGGGAGAGGAGCAGCGCCATGTTCGTCATTCGCCGCGAAGACCAAGAGCAGCGCGAGCACGTTTCGCTGTCATCGGATGCTGCGTTTGCCGACGAGAGCGAGGGCCGCGACCGCTCGACCGAACCCGACCTTCTGCGCACCGACTACCAGCGAGATCGCGACAAGATCCTGCACACGAAGTCGTTTCGGCGCTTGTCGCACAAGACGCAGGTGTTTCTGGCCGCCGAGGGGGACCACTTCCGCACGCGCCTCACGCACACCTTGGAGGTGGCGCAGATCGCGCGCACCATCGCGCGGGCGCTGGGCCTCAACGAGGATCTGACCGAGGCCATCTCCCTCGGGCATGACCTGGGCCACACGCCCTTCGGCCACACCGGCGAGGAGGCGCTTTCCCGCTCGCTTGCGCGGCATGCGGGCATCGACCCCGCCGCTTCTGCCGCCCGCGCGCTCTACCGCCATAACGAGCAGAGCCTGCGCGTGGTGGAGCGCATCGAGAACGGCGGCAAGGGGCTCAACCTCACGCCCGAGGTGCGCGACGGCATTCTGAACCATACGGGCGATCTGCGCGCCGAGACGCTGGAGGGGCGCATCGTGGCCGTTGCGGACCGCATCGCGTATGTGAACCACGACATAGACGACGCCATCCGCGCGGGCGTCCTCTCCGAGGCCGACCTGCCCGCCTCCACGCACGCGGTGCTCGGCCCCGACCATTCCTCGCGCATAGAGCGGCTGGTCACCGACATGGTGGAGACGTCGGCCGCCTGCGACGATGTCCGCATGAGCGATGCGGTGTGGGGCGCCATGATGGAGCTGCGCGCGTTTCTGTTCGAGCGCGTGTACACCTCCGAGGCGGTGATGGCCGAGGTGGCGAAAGCGATGCACCTGGTGGAGGACCTGTTCGACTACTACGTGGAGCATGTGGGCGAGGTGCCGCAGGAGTACCGCGCCATCTCCGAAGGCGACGATCTGCGCGCGGTCACCGACTTCGTGGCCGGCATGACCGACCGCTACGCGAAAAACCTCTACCAACGGCTGTTCATCCCGAACTCGGTGCACGGCTGAGGCGCGCGGCGTGCGGCGAAGGGCGGTGCCGAGCGCGGTCGGTTCCATATTGCGCACGTGCTCAAAACCGGTATAATCGTTGGGCCATGCGCATCAAGGAGGACATACGGCCATCGTTGCAGGCGGCGTTGCCCATCATGCTGGGGTACGTCGCCATCGGCGTGCCGTGCGGCATCCTGTGCGACTCCATAGGGCTTGGCCCCTTGCAGGTGTTTTTGCTGTCTGCCCTGTTCTACTCCGGAGCCGGGCAGTTCATGATCCCCAACATGTGGTTGGCGGGCGCGCCCATCGCTTCCATCGTGGCCAGCGTGTCCCTTGTGAACACGCGCCAGATGCTGTACTCGGCTGCCTTCGCCCCGGCCTGCCGCGGGGCGAAAAAGCGCCTGTCGTTTCTGTTCGCCGCCACCGTCACCGACGAGAGCTACGGGGTGAACGTGTCCAAGTTCGCCGAGGGCGCGTGGTCGGTGAGGCGCGCTTTGCTCGTGAACGTGCTCTCGCAAAGCTCATGGGCGCTCTCCAACGTGGTGGGCGCGCTTGTGGGCAACGCGGTGGGCGTGCCTTTGGCCATCGCGTCGTTCGCCATGACGTCCATCTTCATCTGCCTGCTGGTCACGCAGAAGGTCACGCCGGAAAACCTTGTTGCGGCGGGCGTGGCCATTGTCGGCGTGTTCGCTTGCAAGGCGGCCGGGCTTGCCGGTCCCGCCATCCTCGTGGGGGCGCTTGCCGGGGTGGCGGCCGCCCTGCTGTTCTCCTGGGCGCGGGGGAGGGGCTGATGGAATCCATGGGCTGGGGCGATTTCCTGATCGTGTTCGCGTGCTGCGCCGTCACGATGCTTGTGTGCCGCACGGTCCCGTTGTTCGTGCTGAAGGGGCGCAACCTTCCCGAAGGGGTCGAGCGGGCGCTCGGCTTCATCCCGCCGGCCGCGTTCGCGGCCTTGGTGGCGAACGACCTGCTGGCGCCCGGCATGTTCGACGCCGGCCTGTGGCCTGCGGCCGCGCCGCTTGCGGCGGCGGGCGTGGTGGCGCTGGTGGCGTGGCGGACCAGGTCGCTTCTGTGGTGCGCCGTTTCGGGCGTGGCGTCCTACGCGCTGCTCATGCTGATCTGATCCTCCTTGCGCTCGGCGCTTTGCCGAAGCGCCGCGGGCGCGGGCCGCTTCGGCTTCGGTTTCGGGCCGGGCCGGGATTGCGGCTGGGGCTGGGGCTGGGGCTGGCTGGGGGCTGCGGGTTTTTGTAAAGGTTGGAAGATTATCCCTTGCGAAGGGCGTGGGCAGGCGGTATACTGTCAAATCGTGTCTTTATGAGACAACGCCGCACAGAGTCACACTGAACATATAAGAAGGAACGGATCATGGACATCATTCGCGCCATCGAGCAGCAGCAGATCAAGCAGGACCTCCCCGAGTTCAACGTGGGCGACAACGTGAAGGTCCACTACCGCATCACCGAGGGCAACCGCGAGCGCATCCAGGTGTTCCAGGGCGACGTCATCCGTCGTCAGGGCGCTTCGAGCCGCGAGACGTTCACGGTCCGCAAGATCAGCTTCTCCGTGGGCGTGGAGCGCACCTTCCCCGTGCATTCCCCCAAGATCGAGAAGATCGAGGTCGTCCGCCGTGGCGCCGTGCGTCGCGCGAAGCTGTACTACCTGCGCGACAAGGTGGGCAAGGCCGCCAAGATCAAGGAGAAGGCGTTCCGCTAGGCCGTGTTTTCGGCAAGCGCTTTCGAAGGCCCCGCATCTTCGACGGATGCGGGGCCTTTCTGCATGTCGGACGCGGTCTGCGGCGCCTCTAGCGGGCGAGGCTCCCGGGCGCGCCCGGCAGCGGGGGCGCGGCCAGGCGACACGGCGCTGATCATCGGGGCGCCCGTTCTGGTATCATAGGCGTTCGGACAGCGGCGGGAGGAGGAGCGGGTCATGGGAACGACGGTGGCCGACATCAAGCGGCGTCTGCAGAGCGCGGACGAGGACGCCTTCGAGGTGCTTGAGCGCTCGCTTGTGGCGGACACGCGCAAGGGCGTTCGGGACGCGGTGGAGGCGGCCCGGCGCCGCCTTGAGGCCGAAGCAGCCGAGCGGGCGCGGCTCGAAGGGCTTTACGCCTTCGAGCACGATCTGGCCGCATCGCATGGCGGGCGGTCGATCGCAGGCCTTGACGAGGCAGGTCGTGGCCCCTTGGCGGGTCCGCTTGCGGTGGGCGCGGTCATCCTGCCCGCCGAGCCTCGCATAGAGGGCCTCGATGACTCCAAGCGTCTTGCGCCCGCCGAGCGCGAACGCGTTGCCGAGCGGGTGAAGGAGCAGGCCGTGGCTTGGGCGGTCGAGTACGTGGAGGCGTGCGACATCGACGCGTGCGGCATGGCGGCGTCGCTCGTCACGGCCTTCCGACGTGCCCTGGCCCGCGTGGAGGAGGCGGCCGGGATAGCCGTCGACGTCGTCTTGGTGGACGGGAACCCGCTGCGCATGGACGCGCGCGAGGTGAACGTCGTCAAAGGCGACGCGCGCTGCGCCTCCATCGCGGCGGCCTCCATCGTGGCGAAGGTCGAGCGCGACGCGGTCATGCTCCGCTATGCCGAGGAGTATCCCGAGTACGGGTTCGACTCGTGCAAGGGGTACGCGAGCCCCGCGCATATCGAGGCCATCAGGCGCCACGGCCTCACCCCCATCCACCGTGCGTCGTTCTGCACCGCCTTCACGCAGCCGACGCTGTTCTGACGCGTCGCCCGCATCGCTCATCCGTATTCGCCAGATCGAAAGGCGGCGTGTTCGCGCGCTTTTGACCAGGGGCGCTAAAAACATGTCGGACGCGCGTCGCATGCTTGCGAGGTTTCGGCTGGAGGCGCGCTGGATTCGCGTTGGATCCGCGTGGGATCGGGGCGGCTATCCGCTGGATGCGCGCCATGGATCCGCTGGATGGCGACGTTACCATGGGAACCGGAGAAGAAGGGAGCGGTGACCATGGGAAAAGATGAAGCGACGGGGAAGGGGCGTGGCGACGCGTGCGAGGAGGGCGCCCCGAAGGAAGGGGCCTCGGCGACGTGGAGGGCCGAGCTTGGAAGGCGCGGCGAGGACGCGGCCGCGCGGTTCCTCGAGCGTCGCGGCTACGACATCGTGGAGCGGAATTGGACGTGCGCTGCGGGCGAGGCCGACATCGTGGCGCGCGATGCGGACGGGGCGCTCGTGTTCGTGGAGGTCAAAACGCGTTCGAGCTGCGATTGCGGTCTTCCGTCGGATGCGGTGGACGCCAAAAAACGCGATCGCTACGAACGCATAGCGGCGCTTTTCCTGCAGGGGTACGACGTGGTGGACGTGCCGATGCGCTTCGACATCGTCTCCATTCTGGCGGTGCCGGGAGGCCGCGCCATGATCCGCCATTACATCAACGCGTTCGGCAAGGGCTGACATGGAAGGGCGATGCAGGGTGCGCGCCGCCACGCTGCGCGGGGTGGAGGCCGTGCCGGTGGACGTGGAGGTGGCGGTGGGCCCGGGCGTGCCCGGGTTCTCCATCGTGGGCATGGCCGACGCCTCCGTGCAGGAGTCGCGGGAGCGCGTGCGGGCGGCGCTCAGATCATGCGGCTTCACGGTGCCTGCGCGCAAGGTGGTGGTGAACCTCGCGCCGGGCGCGTTGCGCAAGACGGGGTCGGGTTTCGACCTGCCCATCGCGGCGGGCATCCTGTGCGCGACGGGGCAGGTGGATCCCGCGGTTGTGCAGGGGCCGTTGTTCGTGGGGGAGCTTTCGCTCGAAGGCGAGGTGCGTCCGGCCGCGGGGCTTTTGGCCTACGCCCTGTGCGCGAGCAGGCTGGGGTGCGCGCTGGTGAGCGCGTCGTCGGGCGAGGGGCTTGTGCGGGTCGAAGGGCTTGAGGCCCGTTGCCTGAGGAGCCTCTCGGGCCTGCGCACGCCCCCGTTTCCCGAGGCGCGTCCCGTGCGCGGGACGCAATCGGCCTGCGCGCCGGACTTTCGCGACATAGCGGGGCACGACATGGCGAAGCGCGCGCTGCAGGTGGCCGCGGCGGGCGGCCACGGCGTGCTCATGACGGGGCCGCCCGGGTCGGGCAAGACGATGCTCGCCTCGCGGCTGCCCTCCATCTTGCCGCCGCTCACGGAGGCGGAGAGGCTCGAGGCGGCGGTGGTGCACTCGGTGGCGGGGGAGGATCTCAAGGGGGTGCTTGGCGGGGTGCGGCCGTTTCGCAGCCCGCACCACTCGGCGAGCCTCGCGGGTCTTGTGGGAGGCGGCTCGCCGCCGCGTCCGGGCGAGATCTCGCTTGCGCACAACGGCGTGCTCTTCCTCGACGAGCTGGCCGAGTTCGCGCCGTCGGTGCTGCAGGGCATCCGCCAGCCGCTCGAGGCGGGGCGCGTGGTGGTGACGCGGGCCGACGGCAACGTGGAGTTTCCTGCGCGCTTCATGCTGGTGGCGGCTTCGAATCCGTGCCCCTGCGGGTACTTCGGCGACGAGGAGGAGCCGTGCACGTGCACGGAGCGCCAGATCAGGGCGTATCAGGGGCGCGTGGGCGGGCCGGTGATGGACCGCATCGACGTGCACATCGACGTGCGCCGCATACCGCCGGGGGAGGTGCTGGCCACAGGCGGCGGCGCGAGTTCCGAGGAGTTGAGGCGCGACGTGCTGCGGGCGCGGGAGTTCGCCTCGTGGCGGCGGGCGCGGGCGGACGGCGCGGAGGGGGGATCTCCCGAGGGCCTTGTGCGCGCGTGCGGGCTGGCGGACGAGGACGAGGCGTTTCTGGAGGACATGGCGCGCGCGGGCCGCATGAGCGGGCGCGCCATCATGCGCACGTTGGCGCTTGCCCGCACGATCGCCGACATGGAGGAGCGGGCGCGGGTGGGGCGCGCGCACCTGTGCGAGGCGGTCGGGTTCCGGCTGAGGGAGGTGGAGGCGTGAGCGCCGAGGTCCAAGGCGCCCGTGCGCGGATCGAGGGGCCCCGCACGGTGATCGAGCGCGGGTCGGCTGACTACCCGGCTTCGCTCGAACGCGTCG
>NZ_CBDTNW010000146.1:0-28060 GCF_965361815.1 Rubneribacter sp. | reverse complement strand
GGGTGGGGGGGGGAGACCGAGGACCGGGAACCATGACCGGGAACCAGGACCGGGAACCAGGACCGGGAACCAGGACCGGGGATCAGGACAGGAGAACAGAGCCGGAGATCAGGACCGGAGAACGAGATCGAAGAACGAGATCGGACATCAGGACCGGAAATCGGGGCAGCGTCGGCTTGTACGCAGTTGAGTCGTTTGTTGCGGAAGGCGGCCTGAAAAGCAAAAGACAACCCAGTACGAGTCTTGCGAAAGCTTAGTCTAAAGAAGGATCAACAAGGAAGCATCACGAACGCACGCAATTAATATAAGTGATTTGAAAATAAATAACGACAAAAAAAGCTATCCGCCTGGAGGAATATGGCGGAGGCGGTAGGATTTGAACCCACGGTACCTTTCGGCACAACAGTTTTCAAGACTGCCGCCTTCAACCACTCGGCCACGCCTCCGCATGAGAAAAGCAATTCGGGCTTGCAAAATGTTTCACGTGAAACATTCCGGGTGCGCTTTTTCAACCCATGTTCCCGAACGCGTAGTTAGGATACCATATAATACGAACTATGACGGACGAAGACTACATGCGCATGGCGCTTGAGGAAGCCCGCCGCGCCGAAGGCAGGGGCGAAGTTCCCATTGGGGCCGTGGTCGTGTACGATCCCATCGATCCGGCCACGCGCGCGCACTTGGCCGAACCCCAGGTGATCGCTCGTGCGTGCAACGTCAGGGAAACCGAGCAGGATCCCGCCGGCCACGCCGAGTTCGTAGCCCTCAGGGAGGCGGCGCGCCACTTGGGCGCATGGCGGTTGACGGGCTGCACGGTATTCGTGACGCTGGAGCCATGCATTATGTGCGCGGGACTCATGCATCAGGCGCGCATCGACCGTTGCGTGTACGGGGCAGCAGATCCAAAAGCCGGTGCGTTGGGAACGTTATACCAGATCAACAGCGATAAACGCCTGAATCACACCTTCGAGGTGGTTCCCGGCGTCCTGGCGGAAGAATGCGCCCAGATGCTGCGGACGTTTTTCGCCGAACGCCGAAAAAAGAGAACGGGGCAATTGTGACCAAGCGGGAAAACGCGAACGCAAGCACGAAAAGCGCCCTCGTCCACGAAAACGAAGGGCTGCAAAAAGCGCCGCAATCGGCGAATGGCTGTCGGATTGACGCTCGGCAACGCAAAGACGAAGATCCGCATGCTGTGGACATGTTCGCCGTTGCGCGGACGGCGCAGGATACGGATGCAGCGCCGTTTAAGACCCAGGGGTCCGTGCGGTTGATGGCGCCTGCGAAAGTGAACCTGTATCTGGAGATAGGGCCTCGTCGCAGCGACGGCTACCATGAGGCGACCACCGTTATGCACGCGCTCGCCCTTCACGATGTGGTGCGCATGCGCTTGGTGCCCGGCTCGTCCGACGGCGGGTTGGCCATAGACCTGACTTGCCGGTCTTGCGAAGGGATTGCCCCGCTCGACGTGGCGCCGGAGGACAACATAGCCGGCAAGGCCGTGAGGCGGCTCGCCGCCGCCCTTGGTCGCGAAGAGAACGAAACGCTGCTGGTGAACGTGGAGAAGCGCATCCCTGCCGAAGCGGGGCTGGGCGGAGGTTCGTCCGATGCGGCAGCCGCTTTGTTGGGAGCCGCAAGCCTGTGGGGTGTGGACGCGGGGGATCCGCTGCTGAGGGAGACGGCGCGTTCTTTGGGCGCTGACGTGGCGTTTTTCCTGCATGGTGGATGCGCGTGCTTCGGCGGTGTGGGAGACGTGTTCGAGCACGATCTTGACCCTTTGCGCTCCTTCGTCGTTCTGGTGAAGCCGAGCGGGGGCGTTTCGACGGCGGCCGCCTACCGGGCGTTCGACGAGTCGCCCGTTGCGTTGGAGCCGTGCGATCGCGCCGCCGTCCTCGCGGCGCGGCGCGCGCAGGATGTTCCCCTAGGCAACAACTTGACGGCTGCCTCGGAGAGCCTTCTTCCTGAACTGGCTGAGATCAGGCAGTGGCTCACGGCGCGCGACGAGGTGCGGGGCGTGCTTTTGTCGGGAAGCGGATCCGCTACGTTTGCCCTGGTGGAAACATTTTCCGCAGCATCTCGGGTGGTGGTTGCCGCTCGGATGCGCGGGTGGTGGGCGCGGGCCACCTCGTTTTCGCCCGCCGGAGCGGCCCTGATGCCGACGCGCTGAGGCGCCGGTTGCCGCCCGGTCGGCGCCCTCGTGCCTCCGACGCTCCTTCCGGCGCGTTCAACCCCGCGCGGCACAGTCTGCCGTCCGACACCCCTGCGGTCCGGCATGCGTTGCTTGCGGCGCGCCCCGGTGTTTGCCGCCCGCGTCGTAGCTCGATGACCCCGCCTGCCGCTTCGTCGAGCGATTTCTGCCGCCGCGTTGCTGCAGAACCAATGCGAAGAAGCTAACCGCCGCCGCGATTCGCCCATCCCGCAACTCCCCCCGCCCGCATCGTGTCCTACAACGCGCCCCGCACCATCGCGCCCCGCACCCTGCGCCGCTTCCGCCGCCTCATCCGCACCCCCGCCCCCCGTCATCGCCTCTGGTGGAAGCGGTTTGCGTTCTTTGCACTTGTGAGAGCGCAGAGGGAAGATTATAGTTGTAAGGGAACACCGCCGCGCCTGCGGCCGGCACGTACCGGCATCGCGGGCGCGCGCCTGAGCAAAGGAGAGCCATGAGCGTGGTTTTGATCGTCGTGCTGGTTGTCGTGGTGGTTTTGGCGATAGCCGCTGTTGCGCTGTACAACAATTTGGTGAAGCTGCGCAACATGGTGGACAACGCATGGGCCCAGGTGGACGTCCAGATGCAGCGCCGTCTCGATCTGGTTCCCAACCTGGTGGAAACCGTCAAGGGGTATGCGTCTCATGAACGGGGGACGCTCGACGAGGTGACGCAGGCCCGCGCGGCCATGGCGAACGCCTCCTCCCCCGAAGACAAGATGCAGGCCGACGGCATGCTGACCGGCGCGCTGAAAAGCCTGTTCGCCGTGGCCGAGGCGTACCCCGATCTGAAGGCGAACGTCAATTTCCAACAGCTCCAGACCGAGCTGTCGAACACGGAAGACAAGATCAGCTACATGCGCCAAAGCTACAACGACACGGTGATGAAGTACAACACCGCCATCCAAACGTTTCCCGCCGTTTTGTTCGCGGGCATGATGGGCTTCAAGGAACGCCAGAGCTTCGATGCCGATTCCGGTGCCGAGCAGGCGCCTCGGGTGCAGTTCTGACGCATTCGCTTGCATAGCGGAAGGGGCGGGCGCACCCCCTTCCCTTCCGAAGGGTCGCGTCCCTTTTGGACGGAGTTTCGCATGAACAGCCAGCCGACTCAAAAGAGAGGAACGTTTCGCCGGGTTTTGGACTCGTCCGCAGCGTTCGGTCTTGTCGCGCTGGCGCTTGTGGCGTTTTTGGTCGCGTTTTATGTGTTTTTGAACGCGAACATGGGCAACATCGACAGCCGCACGGAGGATCTGAGGGAGCATCCGTATGCGGTGACGGTGGCCGCCGGCCGCGTGGAGACTTTGGTCATGCAGGTCAAAACGCTGGACGACCGGCTGGCGTTCACGTATTCGCAGGAGACGGTGGAAAGTGTCCGCGAGGAATTCGCGAGCATCGACCAGCAGGCGGTGCGGGAGCTGGACATCATAGACGCGCGTTTTCTGGCGGATCCTGATTTGGCCGACCAGCTTCAGTCCGCGTACCGAGAGTTCGTCGTGCTTCAAAACGAGTTGATCTCGCTGAGCGAAGGGCCCGCCGACGACGAAGAGATAGCACGCTTCCTGGAAGAGTCCATAGACCCGTCTATCGACGAGTTGATCAGGATAAACACACTTGTGATAGAAGGCGCCTCCCAGTCGTTCGACCATATGTACGACATCGTGTCGTCCGCAAGGCGGCACACCATGGCCACCGCCGCCTTGCTGCTGGGCGTGTTCGTGGCGGCCCTGCTGCTGTTCATGGTTGTGCTCATGCACAAGAACAGGCAGCAAAGGGAGCTTCGCGAAAGCCTGCATCGCGCGGTGGACGAAGCGCAGCGCGCCAATTTGGCGAAATCCCGCTTCCTTTCCAACGTGTCCCATGACATTCGCACGCCGATCACGGCCATCATCGGGCTGACGAACATCGCCGCCGATCATGCGGACGAGCAAGACCGCGTGAGGGAGAGCCTTCGCAAGGTACAGGTGTCGTCCCATCATCTTCTGAACCTGGTCAACGACGTTTTGGACATGAGCAAGATAGAAAGCGGCCAGATTGACCTGGCCCAAGCGTCGTTCCGCGTAGCGGACGTGATGGACACGGCGGCGGCCATTGTGAGGCCCCAGGCCGAGGCGCGCGGTGTAACGCTGCAGGTGGAGAGCGCCGCCGTGGACGCGGTCAAGGTGACGGGCGACGAGATGCGCGTGAGGCAGGTGCTCATCAACCTGCTGGCGAACTCGATGAAGTACACCGATCCCGAAGGGCTTGTGCGATGTTCGGCCGCCATTCTCCCCTGTCAGCCCGGGGAGGATGAAGGGGCCGAAGGGGTCGAAAGGGCTGAAAGGACCGGAGGAACCGGTGGGGTCGGAAGGGCCGAAGGGGCTGAAGGGGCCGGTAGGGTCGAAGGGGCCGAAGGAACCGGTGGGGTCGAGGAACCCGAAGGGGTCGAAAAGCCCGGAGGGGCTGAGGGGGCCGAAGGCACTGAAAGGGCCGAGGAGTCCGAAGAGCACGAAGAACCCAAAGACGCTGAAAGGGCCGAAGGGGTTGAAGGACCCGAAGAGCCCGAAAAACCCGAAGGGGAAACCCCGTTTCCGAGGGGCGCCTCGGCGAGGGCCGCGTCCTCCTCTCCTGCCGTATCCGGGTCCGTGGCCGAGGAGGGGGAGGTCGTCGTCAGGTTCGTGGTGGAGGACAACGGCATAGGCATGACGCCGGAGTTCGTGGCGCGCATCTTCGAGCCGTTCGAGCGCGAAGAGGGGGCCGCCCGCTTCATGGGCGAGGGGACGGGCCTGGGCATGTCCATTGTGAAGAGCCTCGTGGAGGCCATGGGCGGCGCGATTTGCGTGGACAGCGCCCGCGGGGAAGGCTCGCGCTTCACGGTTGACGTTCCTTTCGCCGCCGGCGTTGTCGAACGGCGTCAAGACGGCGATCAGGAGATTTCGGACATTGCGGCTTCGGCGGAACCCGGGCTGGGGCAGAAAGGCTCCCCTTCCGGCGCTTCGGGCGGTTCTGATCGCTCCCCCATTCGCATTCTGCTTGTCGAGGACAACGAGATAGTGGGGGAGATAGCCGAGGAGCTGATACAGGACGCCGGCGCGTCCGTGGAACGCGCGTGGAACGGCCTTGAGGCGGTGGCCGCGGTGGCTGCGGCGCCCGAAGGACACTACGACATCGTGTTCATGGACATTCAGATGCCCCGCATGGACGGCCTTGAGGCGGCGCGGGCGATAACCGACGAATGCCGTCGTCAGAAAAAGGCGCGGCCTCCCATCATAGCCATGACGGCGAACGCGTACGTCGAGGACAGGCAGCGGGCCTTCGAGGCCGGCATGGACGGGTACGCCGTCAAGCCTATTGGTCGGGACGACATCGAGCGTCTGCTCAACGTACACGTGCGTTCGGACGCCCGGTCGTGACGGGGAGGGGGTGCTTGAGGGGGGCGTTTGCAGCGTTCGGGCGCGCCGCTCGCCTGCGCGGCCCCCTGCAGCGTGTGCGTGCGTGAAACGCGATCTTGCAAGCTTTCGCAGCGTTTTTGCGGAGGCCGCCTGCGACGAGGTTCGCCTGCCGAGCACGGCACGGCGCCTTGGCGTCGGGCGGGTCTGGTATGATGCGAAGCGAGAATGTCTGCCGTAGGCCGCGCGCCCTGGCCTGCCTTGCACCGTGCAGCCCAACCTGTCTTGGATCTTGCCGTCCAACGAAAGGAGCTTCGCCATGATCGCCCGCTTGTCGCGCATCGTTCCCTTGTTGGTTGTGCTGGCTGTGCTGGCCCTTGTGGTGTATCTGGTTGTGATGTACCGTTCCTCGCCCGCGCGGGCGAAAGAGGTGCTCATCAAGATGTTCACGGTGCTGACGTCGGCTTTGTCGGCGTTTTTCGGCCTGGCCAGCCTGTACGCATGGTTCGAGGGCAACATGGCGGTGCTTGATCTGACGGCGGGCTTTTTGGCGGCCTCGCTTCTTTCACTGGGGATCACCCTGGCGTGTCGGGCGGTGTTTCTGCGCCACAACCCTGCGTATCGTAAAAAGCCGATGAAATCCCGCCGTTTGGGTGGTCGTTCGAGCCGGCGAAAATGAGCGATTTCGAGGGATTGGCGCCCGTTGAGGCTCGCAGTATCTGTGCAATAGGGAAAAGTGGCGGAGAGCTGGGGATTCGAACCCCAGATACGCTTGTGGCGTATACTCGCTTAGCAGGCGAGCACCTTCGGCCTCTCGGTCAGCTCTCCGCAGTATAATGGATGCGGTTTGCTATGATAGCGTGACCATCCTCAAGTTGCAAGGAGCATGATCGTGCAAAACACGAGCGGAACGTATCTTCGCGCCGAGAACGCCGTAAGCGCCGGGACGAGCGTCGGGGCGGCCGCCGGAGCGAGTGTCGCGAACTCCGGGGCGCGCGCCGGGGCGAGCGCTGCTAGCTCCGGGACGAACTCCGAGCCGAGCGCTGGAGCGAGCGCCGCGAATGCCGAGATGGGCGCCGGGTCGAACGCCGAGAGCGCCGGGCTCCGCCTCTTCGCCTCCCTCCGCCCCGCGCCGAGCGCTCTCGCCCGTCTCGCCCCTGCGCGCCCTGCGCGTCCCGCGCCGAGCGCTCCCGCCCGCCTCGCATCAGAGGCCCCTGCCCGCCTCGCATCACAATCCTCCCTCCGCTCCGTTTCCGCCGCAGTCCTCCCCCGGCCGCTAACGCCTCTGCTGGCGGTTGCATTGGCCCTGATGGCGCTGCTTGCGCTGGCGGTGGCGTTTCCCGCGCGGGCGGAGGCGAAGTCCTACGCCATGCCGAGCGTGGACATTCAGGCCCAGGTGGAAACCGACGGCTCCCTCCATGTGGTTGAGCAGCGAGTGTTCGATTTCGACGGAGATTTCACAGCGTTGTGGTGGAATTTGGGCGACAATCTGCCGGCGGGCGCGTCCATCCAGATCAACGGCGTGCGCATGGGTCTGTTGGATGCCGAAGGTGCTCTTGTCGGGGAGTGGACGACGCTTGGGAGCGTGCCCTTCGTGCTCTCGTGGCGCGACGAGGGCGGGCCGGGTGTTGACGCGTACTCGTTCGACGAGCCGCAGAACACGGTGTACGTGTTCTTCAACCAGTCGGATACGCGCATGATGGTGGAGCTGGATTACACGGTGCTCGGCGGCGTGAGGGCGTACGAGGACGTGGGCGAGGTGTACTGGAAGTACGTGGGATCGCAATGGGCCGAAGATTCCGACAGCGTGTCCATGACACTCACGCTCCCCGTTCCGCAAGGCGAGGAAGTGAAGGCGGGTGAGAACGTGCGCGCGTGGGGTCACGGCCCGTTGGACGGAACCGTTTCCGTGAATGCGGACGGGTCCGTCGTCTACCGGGTGCCGCACGTGCGCGCGGGGCAGTTTGCCGAGGCGCGCGTGGTGTTCCCCGTTGAATGGCTGACGAACCTATCGGCTGAGGCCGCGGCGCGCTACGGCGGCGTCTCGCGCCTGGACGACGTGCTTGCCGAGGAACAGGCGTGGTCTGATCAGGCTAATCGGGACCGCATGACGTCCTTGGCGTTTGTGATAGGGTGCGCGGCGCTGTGCGTTCTGCTGCTTGCCTGGGCGCTGTGGGCGTACTTCCGCTTCGGGCGAGAGCACAAGCCCGACTTCACGGACGAGTACTGGCGCGACGTGCCCGACCCTTCGGTGCATCCTGCGGTGATCGGGCGGCTGTGGCGTTGGGATCGCGAGGACTCCGACGACTTCTCGGCCACGGTCATGCATTTGGCGCACGTGGGCGCGGTGCGCATTGACTCCGGCAGCTACCAGGAGAAAGGGCTGCTGCGCGAGCGCACGAAGGAAGACTACTACATCACCAGGTTGCCGGCGGCCGATGCCGTTGAGAGTCCCGTGGATCGCGAGGCGCTTGACTTGCTGTTCGGGCGCGTCGCAGATGGAGCTGATTCACTGTGGTTCGGCAGCATCAAGCAGTACGGGGAGGACCACCCCGAGGAGTTCACGGAGGCCCTGGATTCGTGGCAGGGCGTCCTGTCTGCGGAAACGAACAAGCAGGACTTCTTCGAAGCGAAAAGCGAGCGCTATCGGACCGTCGTGCTGGTGGCGTTGGCCGTGGTGCTGGGCTTGGGCGTGGCGGCGTCCCTTGTGTCCGACACGTTCATCCCCCTGGTGTTCGCGCTGCCCACGGCCGTGGCACTGGGCGTGATAGCGAACTACATGCCGCGGCGAACGGTGCGCGGGAACAACCTGGTGGCGCGCTGCAAGGCGCTGCGCAACTGGCTGCGCGATTTCTCGTCGCTGGACGAGCGTCCGCCCACCGACGTGAAGGTGTGGGGCGAGTTCATGGTGTACGCGTACCTGTTCGGCGTGGCCGACGAGGCTATCGAGCAGCTGCGGACCACCGTGCCCCAGGTGTTCGAGTACGACGGATCGTTGGGGGTCACGTATATGCCCTGGTGGTTCTGGTATACGAGCGGCAACACGCTTACTGGCGAGGCGCTGCCGTCGGTGGGAGAGATGTTCGAGTCCACGCTGGAGAACTCGCTTTCCGCTGCGGCGGAGGCTCTGTCGGCTGCGAGCGGGGGTTTCTCGAGCGGCGGCGGCTTTGGCGGCGGGTTCTCCGGCGGCGGAGGCGGCGGCTTCGGCGGAGGCGGAGGCGCGCGATAGCGCGCAGGCCGCGAGCAGGCGTGCGGAGGGCGTGCGGCTTCGGAGGGCGCGCGGGTTGCGGGTTGCGTGCGGGTTGCGGGCCAAAAGCGGGCAGCAGCTGCGGGAATGGGCGGGTCGCAGGTTGCAGGTTGCGAGCGGGTTACGGGTCGCGGGAGCACGTGTATCGCGAGCGGCTTTCGGGCTGCAGAGCGCGTGGGGTGCGAGTGGGCTTCGGGCTGCAAGAGCGCATGGGATGCGGATTGCTGCGGGCTGAAGGCGGGTTGCGGGTTTTGGCTGCGGGTTGCAAGTTGAAGGTGCTGCGCGTGCGGAAAGCGCGCGGCCCGCATGTCAGCTTCCTGCAGCATGCGTGCATGATGTCCGCATGGTGCGGCTTTCTATGAAGCTGCCATTGACACGGTCCCGCCGGAGGCGGTTCGGCGGGGGCCGCCCGCAGGTTGGTCACAAACCGCGCCCTGTGGCACGCGCGGGACCGTCTTCCCGCCCTCCGCGCCCCTCGCGTCCGGAGAAATCCCAGGTCGCGAAAACCGCGCGGCCCGCCGGCGCGCCGGATCGGCCGTCCGGCGTGCCATGGGGCGCGGTTTGTGACCAACTCGCGGGAGATCGGCCCCTGTCGACGGCGGCTTGAGCGGAAATCGACCGTTTTCGCCCAAGTTGCCGGTAGTTATGAGTCCCAAGTCCTTGAGTTATGAGTCCTTTTCGCAGCCAGCGATCCGCTGACTTCCAAGATTTCAATTTATGACCTGGTGATTTCGAGTCAGTGAGAGAACAGCGTCCGGCAAGGACCCGGAAAGGCCCCCAAGAGAAGACTCATAACTCGGGAACACGGACGTTTTTCGCAATTCATCTTGCACGAAGGAAAGCCCCTCGGCCCGAAACGGCGGATTGCGCCGGCGAATCGACGGGCAGCTCCAGCGAACCGGCGAATCGCGCCGGCGAGCCGGCGGCCGCACCCTACGCGGCGTCCGCGCTCTACGCCTCCTGGGCGATGCGCGTGATGCTCAAAACGCGCAACGGCTCCTGCGCATCGCGAGCGCGCTCGTCTATGAGCGTCGGCTCCTCGTTGTCCACCAGAAGCGAAAGCGGCTCCTGGGAGCCCTCGTCGGCGTCGGCGACGTTCGCCTGGGCGCAGCAGGCGCGCAGGAGCACGTCGGGGCGCAGGCTGCCGGAACGTCCCGCCCTGAGCGAGAAGGTGAGCACCGCCCCCGCAAGCCGCATCTCCCCCGCCAAGAACTCGGGGACGGCCAGCCGCTTCTCCTTCTTTTTGCGGATCACCGCCACCTCGGCCGGAACGGGAAGCTGGGCGGGCGCGCAGGAGAGCAGCGCCCGGTAGGTGCTCACCGGGTAGGCCGCCGACGCGGCGGGCGCGCGCGGGCCCACGTAGGCGCACGACCTGGGCATGAGGTCGGGCACGCTCGCCTCCCTCAGGGCGGAAAGCGCCTCCTCGGGAGACACGTAACGCGTCATCAGCAGGTCGAACAACTCGCCGGTGCCCCCCACCCCCACCGGCAGGGCGGCGCCGAACGCTATCCGCATATGGGGCGAGAACCCGTTGCTCACGGCGTAGGGAAGCCCCGCGCGGCGCACGGCGCGCTCCAAGGCGCGCGCCACCTCCAAATGCGACAGCAGCACGAGGCGGCCCTGCTTGCAGAAGGTCACCCGCAAGCGGAACAGATTCGGGTCAGTCATGGGACGCCTCCTGGGAATCGGCCGGAGCGGAGGGGTTTGCGACGCGCGGGCGGGCAAGCTCGTTGTCGGCCCCGAGGGAGGGGCAGGCCCCGCATGCCGAGCAGTCGCCGAAGGTGCAGTCGGGCGTGGTGCGCGCCGCCGACGCCAGCTTCCGCTCGCGCGCGAGCCAACGCGTCGAGACGCCCGTGGAGATGTGCGCCCACGGCATGACGCGGTCGGTGGAATACGACGTCTGGGCGACGGCCTCCGGGTCGATGCCCGCCTCGGCGGCCGCCTCGCGCCAGGCCCCCTCGTTGAAGTGCTCGGTCCAGGCGTCGAAGCGCGCGCCGCGCCGCCATGCGGCCTCCACCCACGCGGCCGCCTCGCGGCCCGCGCGGCTCATCACGGCCTCCACGAAGCTCGTGGCCGGATCGTGCCAGTGCACGTCCACCGCCTTGTACTTCACCGAGTTGCGCAGCAGCCTCACGCGCCGCAGCGCCTCCTCGGGCGGTATCTGCCCGTCCCACTGAAACGGCGTCTGAGCCTTCGGCACGAACAGCGCGCACGACACGCTCACGCGCACGTTGCCGCGCTGCTCCGGCGCCACGGCTGCCTTCGCGCGGTCGTAGGCGCGCTGGGCCAGGCTCGCGATGCCCTTGACGTCCTCGTCGGTCTCGGTGGGCAGCCCCAGCATGAAGTACAGCTTGCACCTGCGCCACCCGGCGGAAAACGCCGCGTCGATGGCGCCGAACAAGTCGTCCTCGGTCACGTTCTTGTTGATGACGTCGCGCAAGCGCTGCGTGCCGGCCTCGGGCGCGAACGTAAGCCCGCCCTTCTTCTGACCGGCCACCAGCCCCGCCATGTCCACGCCGAACGCGTCCAGGCGCTGCGAGGGCACGGACACGCGCACGCCCTTGCCCTCGCAGGCGCGGTTCACGCGCATGAGGATGTCGGCTATCTGGGAGTGGTCGGTGGACGAGAGCGAGGTCAGGCTCACCTCGTCGTAGCCGGTGGCGGCCAGCCCGCGCAGCACCGACTCCACCACGTTGTCCGCCGAGCGCTCGCGCACGGGACGGTACATCATGCCGGCCTGGCAGAAGCGGCACCCGCGCGCGCATCCGCGCAGCACCTCCACGTTCAGGCGGTCGTGCACCACCTCGGAAAACGGCACGACGCACGGCTCCCAGCCGGGGCTTTCCGCAAAGCCTGCGAACAGGCGCTTGTCTATGCGGGCCGGCACGCCCTCCTCCACAGGCTGCGCCCACGATCCCGCGCGCTGCGCCTCGGCCTCGTCCAGCCAGCGGTACAGCGAGGGCACGTAGCAGCCAGGCTCCTGGGCGAGCCTGCGCAGGATGGCGCGGCGCGGCGCCCCCGCGTCCCGCATGCGCCGCACGATCTCCAGCGCCTCGGGCAGGGCCTCCTCCCCTTCGCCGATGCTGAAGAAGTCGAAGAAGGGGGCGTAGGGCTCGGGGTTGAAGGCGCAGGGCCCGCCCCCCGCCACAAGGGGGTCGTCCTCGGCGCGGTCGGCCGCGTGCAAAGGGATGCCCGCCAGATCAAGCGCCTCCAGCACGTTGGTCGCCGCCAGCTCGTGCGGCAGCGTGATGCCCACGACGTCGAAGGAGGCCACAGGAGAGCAGCCTTCGACGGAGAACAGGGGGACGCCCTCGGCGCGCAGCGTGTCGCAGAACGCGGGCGCGGGCAGGAAGGCCCGCTCGGCCGCCATGCCGTCGCGGGCGTTCACGGCGTTCACGAGAATGCGCAGCGCCTGGTTCGCCTGCCCCAGCTCGTAGGTGTCGGGATAGAGCATGCAGAAGCGAAAGCCCGCCTCGGGCTTGCGGACGCATCCGAACTCGTGGTTCAGATAGCGCGAGGGCCGCTCAGCCTCGGCGAGCAGCGGCTCTATCCGGGGCCACAGGTCCCTCATCGCCCCACCTTCCCGGCAACGGCGGCGCGCACGGCGCGGGCGGCCGTCGCGCCCGTCGCGCGGGCCCGTTGCGCGGCGCTCCTCGCCGCCGCCTGCACCGCGCGGTCGCGCGCGGCCCCCACGGCCTCGGCCAGCTTGCCCAAAGCCTCGCCCTCGTAGTACTCGATGGCCGCGCGGCCCATGGCCTGCGTGCCGGCGTAGCCGATGGCCGCCTTCACGGCCCAGCCGAGCGCAGGGACGAACGCCGCCAGCTGGCGCGCGACGGCGCGGCACGCGAACGCACCGCCCACAAGGGCCGCCAGCTCCTTCACGCGCGCCAGGTTCAGCTCCTCCCCGTAGGCGGCGGCTATCATGAGCAGCATCTTCGCCTGGTTAAGCGTCATGACGGGCATGTCGGCGCCCGGAATGACGACGAGCAGCCCCACGCCGGCGTTCTGCAACGCCGTGGCGTTCACGGACTCCATGGACAAGGGCTTGCGCACAAACGGGAACGCCAAGGCGAACGCCAGGCGCTTGTCCTCGCACGCGGCCACCACCCAGCCCCCCATAAGCTCGGACAAGGACGCCGCCGCTGCCGCATCCAGCGCGACAGGCTCGCAGGGCGCCGCCTCACGCCCGGCCGGCGAGGACTCCGGAAGGGCGGGAGGCGCCTTCGGGGCGACGATGTCGCCCTGGGGAACGGGATGCCCCGACGCCTGCGCGATCTCGGCCACAAGCGACGGCAAGGTGGTGGCCACCATGACGGGCACGCCCGCCTGGCGGATCTGCTCGGCGCACCGGCCCACCTGCTCCCCCAGACCCGCCACGATGACGGCCATGTCGTCGCCGGGATACGGCGCGAGCGTCCGGCCGTCCAGGTACGTGAGCGACACGCGCGCATGCGGCGAGGCGCTGGCAAACGCCTGGCGCACGTGGGCCTGCACGTCGCCCGGCGCGCTCTCGTCGATGTAAACGCTCACCGAAAGGGGGGTGCGACGGGCCTCGTCGATGTTCATGGCCTCGTCGATCACCGCTTTGACGTCCACAGGTAGCTGCATATCCGTCCTTCCTCCCTAGCGCTTGGCCGCCGTTCCATGGGACCACACGGATCCGACAAGACCGATCATCATGAAGTTGAGCACCATGAAAGACGATCCGTAGCTCATGAACGGCAGGGGGATGCCCGTGATGGGCATAAGCCCGCAGTCCATGCCGATGTTCTCCAGTATCTGGAACAGCCACATGCCGACCACGCACATGACGATGACCGTGCCGAACAAGTCGCCGGCCGAAGCTGCGATGCGCAAGCATATCAAAACGAGCGATGCGTACAGCGCCAGCAGCACCATTACACCGAAAAACCCAAGCTCTTCGGCCAGCACGCAGAAGATGAAGTCCGTGGGCGCCTCGGGCAGGATGCCGAGCGCGTGCTGGGTGCCCTGGAACAGCCCCTTGCCGAACAGCCCTCCCGACCCGATGGCGATCTGGGCCTGCCGCAGGTTGTAGCCCTCCCCCGTAGGATCGATGTTCGGATCCAAGAACACGAGCAGGCGGTTGCGCTGGTACTGCTTGAGCAGCTTGTATTCGCCCGCAGAGTTTTTGATCGCCTCGTCGATGGCAAACACCGCCGCCACCGCCACAATGCCAACAGCCAGCGTGACCAGCAAAAACTTCGGTCTCGCGCCACCCGCCACCAGCGCCGCAGCCGCGATGAACAGATACACCAGACCCGTGCCCAAGTCGGGCTGGGTCATGATGCACGCGAACGGCACGAGCATAAGCCCGACCGCTTTCAGGTACTCGCGCACATCGTCGAGCCTGCCGCCGTAGCGCGCCATGATGCTGGCGTCCAGCAAGATGACCGTCATCTTGGCGAACTCGCCGGGCTGGATCTGCATGCCCAGCCGAATCCACGACTTCGCCCCCATGCCGGCGTCGGTCCCCAGCCCCGGTATGTGCGGGGAGAGGATGAGCACCACGTTCACAATGAGGAAGAGCGTGGTGTAGTTGGAGAGCCGGCGGTAGTCGAACCGCCAGATCAAAATCATGAGCACCGCTCCCATGGCCACGCCGGCCAGCTGGCGCGAGAAGCTGTAATCGGCATCCCCCCGCACGGCCGAGTACACCACCACCAGCCCGTAGCACACAAGCAGCGCCACCACCGCGACGAAGGGGAGGTTGAGCCAGGGCAGGCGCCGCGCACGGGTCGCCTGGGCAACCGAGCGGTCGGGCGTCTTCAACGAGTCGATCTGGGGAAGCTGCGGCATGCTCTCCTCCTAGTCCGTCCGCCCGCTGGAGGAGCCGACGTACTCCACCGACCTGCCCGCGTAGCCGGCCACCACGCCCATGTCGGCAAGCTCGCCCGCATCGTAGTCGAGCGCCGCGGCCAAAAGGCGCGCGCCCAGAGGGGCGCCCACGGCCGAGCCGCCGCCGCCTTCCTCCACCACGCAGGCCACCACGTATTTCGGGTTGTCGTAGGGCGCATAGCAGGCGAACCAGGCGAAGTCGTCCTTGCCGGCCACCTCGGCCGTGCCCGTCTTGCAGGCCACGGTGGCCGGATCTATGCCGTTCTCGGCGAAAACGGCGGCTATCTCGGCGTTCTCCACGGACACTCCCTTGAGCGCGTCGCGCACCACGGCCAGGTCGGACATGGGCACGTCGGGTTCGGCCACCACCTCGGTCGGGAACGTGAGCGCAACGTCGCCGGCTACGTTGCGCACCTCCTTGAGCACGTGGGGGCGCATGATCTTGCCGGTGGCGATGGCGCCGTAGGCCACGGCCACCTGCAGGGGCGTGGTCAGCACGTAGCCCTGGCCGATAACCATGTTGGTGGAGTCGCCGCCTTTCCACGCCGCCTCCTCGGGCGTGTCGCGGAAGTACTCGGCCTTCCATGCGGGCGTGGGCACGCGCCCGACGTCCTCGCCGGCCAAATCGATGCCCGTCGCCTCCCCGAAGCGGTACTTCTTGATGTAGTCCTGCATGGCCGTCTCGCCCACGGCCTCGCGGTTTTGGAAGAAGTTGTAGGCTATGTCGTAGAACACCACGTCGCAGGAGTTCACGATGCCCCCGCGGAAATCCAGCGTGCCGTGGCCGGCATGGTTCCAGCACTTCTGCACATCGCCCGACCCCCAGCCGTCCCACGAGCCGCCGCAGGACCAGGTGCGCTTCGTGTCGGCGAACCCGTAGGCCAGCGCCGCCAGGCCCGTGAACGCCTTGTAGGTGGAGGCGGCGGGATAGGTCCCCTGGATGGCGCGGTTGAGCATGGGCGTGTGGGCGTCGTCGGCCTGGTACACGTCCCACACGTCCTGCGTGACGCCGCCCACGAACGTCTCGGGCGCGTAGGTGGGAAAGCTCGCCATGGCCACGATGCCGCCGTCGGTCACGTCCATGACCACCGCGGCGCCCGCCGTGCCGGTGCCGCTGCCCACGGTGCCGTTGTCGGGCGCGATGAGCTCGGCCAGCGCGCGGTCGCAGGCGTACTGCACGGGGCCTTTGATGGTCAGGTAGACGTCGGAGCCCTTGACGGGCTGCGTCTGGCTCACCACCTCCACCACGTTGCCGTTGGTGTCGGCCACCACCTTCGATTCGCCGTGGTCGCCGGCTAAAAGGTCGTCGTAGGCGGCCTCCACGCCCGCGCGGCCCACCTCGTCGCCCGACTCCAGGTCGCGCCCTTCGGCCACCTTCTCAAGGTCGTCGGAGGTGACCGCCCCCGTGTAGCCCAGCACGTGCGCCGCCAAGGCGCCGTAAGGGTACTCGCGCACCGACCGCTCCTGCACGGTGACGTTGGGAAACGCGTCGGAATGCTCCATGATGAAGGCCGCGTCGCGCATGCGCACGTCGCTTGCCACCACGCGCTTGCTCTGCGCGCCCGCCGTGGCGTCGCGCACACGGTTGCGCACCACGCCCGCCGGCACGCCCAAAAGCGCCGAGAGCCGCATGATCACGTCCCGATCGTCGGCGACGTCGGCTTCGGCCAGCACGGTGAGGGAGGTGCGGTTCTTCACGAGCGCCAGCCCGTCGGCGTCCAGGATGAAGCCGCGCGGCGCGGGCTCGTACACGGTGGCGTACTGGTTTTCGTCGGAGGCCCGCGCGTAGGAGCTTTGCTCGAGCACCTGCATGCTCCAAAGCTTCACCGCAAGGGACCCGAACACCCCGGCGGCCAGCACCCCCATGGCCACGAACCGCGATTTCAGATCGCCCGCCGGACCTGAGGCCGAACGCTGGGGGGAGGTTGGGGACGAAGCGGATCCGGCCACGCGCCGGTCGGCGTCGGGAAGCGAGGACGACACGCCCACCGAGCTGATGGAGCGCACGTCCCTTTTCACGCTGACGTTGTCCGACCTGCGCCCCCTCACCACCGCGAAGACCGCGACGATGACCGTAAGCGCGACGACGACCGTCGCGACGGCTGCTATGACGGCGACGAGCATGCGACCGCCCCCTACCGCAACCGCGGCGAGCGCAGTCCGCGATCCTGAGAGCCGCCGGACAGAAGCCGCGTCATGATCGGGTACAGCACCAGCCCCGCCACGCAGTCGTAGAGCGCGCAGGGCAGGGCGCGGTAGACGAACGCGTCAAGGGCGCCCGCGGGAAGCCCCAGCGCCATGAGCAGCGCGCCGTAGAGCATCTCGACCGCCAGCGCGCTTGCCACGAGGATGGTCAGGGGCATGAACAGCGTGTCGTTGTCCAAGACGGAGAAGGCGCGGGACGCCGCGAAGGAGACGGCCGTGAACAGCAGCGCCATGCCCCCCACCGGACCCGAGCCGCTCAGGTCGTAGAACAGCCCCAGCGCAAACGGCAGCACCGGCCCCGCGTCGAGCGGGCGCGCGATGGACACCGCCAGCACGTAGGCCAGCAGGAAGTTCGGCTGGGCCGAGAACAGCGACAGGTTGGGCGCCGCCACGATCTGCAAGAGCACGGCGACCACCGCGCCTATCGCGACCACGGCGTTGTTCCTCTCAAGGCTCACGAGGCATCGCCTCCCTGGGCGCCGTCCTCCCCTTGGCCGGCGGAATCGTCAAGGCCGCCCGAGGAGGCCGCGGCGTCCTCATCCGACAAGCCCTCCGGCAAGCCGCCCGTTGCCCCGCCGCTCACGACGAGGACCTCCTCCAGCAACGACGCCGTGTCGTTGGGGGCGACCACCGCGCGCCGCGACGAATCGCCCTGCTGCGCGTCCACCTTCACCACCGTGCCCACGAGCAGCCCCTTGGCGTAGCTGCCCCCCATTCCCGAGGTCACCACCACGTCCCCCACGGCCACCTGGGCGTCGGCGTCAAGGTACTCCAGGTAGAGCAGCCCCTCGAGCGAGCCGCGCACGATGCCCTCGGCGCGGCTGGACTGCACCATGGCGGCCGCCCCCGACTGGGGGTCGGTCAGAAGGCGCACCGTGGCCGTGTGCTCCGACACCGGCGACACCACCTGCCCCACCACGCCCGAGGCGGCCGTGACCGTAAGCCCGGTGTCCACCCCGTCGGCGGTTCCCTTGTCGATGGTGACGGTCTGGTTCCACGCCTCCGAGCTGCGCCCGATGACGCGGGCGCCCACGCCCTCCACGTCGTAGGCGTCCTTCAGGTCGAGCAGGGCGCGCAGGCGCTCGTTCTCCTGCCGGTACTCCTCCATCTGAGAGTACTGCTCCACAAGCTCCGCGTTGTACTCCCGCAGGCCCGACAGCGTGCCCTCGTCGGCCACAAGGTCGCCTACACCCGCAGCCGCCGACTCGCCCGCGGCGCCCGCCGCCGCACCCGCGAAGCCCACCTGCGCCACAGCCCCCGACACCGCGCCCTGCACGGCATGCAGCGGCCCGCCCTCCCCTTCGCGCGAATACACCGCCACCATGGCGACGGACGCGACGAGGAGTGCGGCGAGCAGGGCCCGGCGCGCGAGCACCGAGCCTCTCTGTTGGAAGTTGAGCGCCATAAGCGGGTGGGTCCGCCCTTACTTCGAGCGCATGAGCGTCTGCTTGAGCGCCGTGGGCGTCTCGAGCACCTTGAGGCAGCCCATGACCACGTTGGTGAGCGCCGTCTCGCTCGTCCAGACCGGGATCTCCAGCTTGTCGGTCAGATAGCGGTCCAGGCCCGAGAGCAAGCCGCCGCCGCCCGTGAGCAGGATGCCGTTTTGGATGATGTCGCTGGCCAGGTCCGGGTTCGTCTTCTTGAACGTCTCCTTGATGTGCACGACCATCTCCTCGCACGGGGCGATGAGGGCCTGGCGCACGTCCTCGGACTGGATGGTCACCTCCTTGGGCTGCTCGGTGATGACGTCCTGGCCCGAGATGATCATGTCGCGCTCGCGGCCGTCCTCGAACGGCAGGATGGAGCCGATCTTGATCTTGATGATCTCGGCCGTGCGCTCGCCTATCTTGATGCCCAGAAGGTCGCGCAGGTGCATGGCGATGGCCTCGTCCATGCGGTTGCCGGCCAGGCGCAGAGACGACGACGTCACGATGCCGCCGAGCGATATGACGGCCACCTCCGTGGTGCCGCCGCCGATGTC
The DNA here is from genome assembly GCF_965361815.1 of Rubneribacter sp. Classification (NCBI taxonomy): domain Bacteria; kingdom Bacillati; phylum Actinomycetota; class Coriobacteriia; order Eggerthellales; family Eggerthellaceae; genus Rubneribacter; species Rubneribacter sp. The sequence continues at coordinate 9,201 of NZ_CBDTNW010000146.1, read as the reverse complement.
CACCACCATAGAGCCCGTGGGCTCGGTGACGGGCAAATCAGCGCCCATGGCCGCGGCCATGGGTTCCTCGATGAGGTACGCTTGGCGCGCGCCCGCCTGGACGGCGGCTTCGAACACCGCGCGCTTCTCCACCGAGGTGGCGCCGCACGGAATGCAGATGACGATGCGCGGCTTGGCCTGCCACGGATACTTGCGCGGCGCGGCCTTGTTGATGAACGCCGAGATCATGGCCTCGGTCACGTCGTAGTCGGCCACCACGCCGTCGTGCAGGGGGTGCTCCGCCGAGAACGCCTCGGGCGTGTGGTTGATCATGTTCTTGGCCTCGTGGCCCACGGCGAGCACGCGGTGCGTCGCCTTCTCGATGGCCACGACCGAAGGCTCGTTCACGACGATGCCCTCGCCGGGGATGGCGACCAAGGTGTTGGCGGTTCCGAGGTCTATGGCCATGTCGGTGGACATCTGGCCGGTCAGACCCGAAAACATATCGAAGAAGGACATACAGGCAAACCCCTTGTGTCTCAATTCCAAGTAGACCCGAATTCTAGCACAGAGGGCTTCCCATAAGGGAAAATCCACGAGGGGCACAAGTGGGCGCGGGACGCGCGCCCAACCCTCAGTGCACGCTGCAGGACAGGCAGGGGTCGTAGGCGCGCACGAGTTTTTCCACCTGAAGCTGGATGTCGGCGGGCTCGGCGCCTGCGGACACCAGCTTCTCGGCCAGAAGGCGCATGTCGGCCTCCAGGTTGGCGCAGTTCTGGGCCGTGGGCGTGACGATGGACGCGTGCACGACGCAACCCTCCTCGTCCAGCTCCAGCTCGTGGAACAGCGCCCCGCGCGGCGCCTCGGTGAGGCCCGCGGCCTTCCCGGCGCGCACCTCGAAGGGCGCAGGCTCGCTCGATCCCGCGAAACCGTCCTTCTCGGCCAGCCGACGGCACAGCGCAGCGCAACGCTCCAGCGCGTCCACCAGCTCAACAGCCTGGGCGACGTTGTTCAGATACGGGTTGCGCTCGGGCGGGCGCAGGCCGGCCTTGGCCGCCGCCACCTTCGCGTCCTGGCTCAGATGCTGCCACGAGGCGTTCACGCGCGCGAGCGCGCCGGTGAAAAACGGCGACCCCGTGGCACGCACCCGCGAGAACAGCGCCGCGGAGTGCCCCACGGCATACTCCTCCACCTCGCGCGCGGCGTCGTCGGCGTCGAACTCCACCCCCGCGTCAAGGAAGCGCGCCGTCCGCGAATCGCACACCGGGTAGCGCCCGGGCGCCGTCATGGCCAGCATGTCGCCGGCGGTCTGGATGGCGGGCACCTCGAAGGAGCGGAACAGGTCCACCGCGGCCAGCGCGAACGGCCGGGCCGCGTCCAGCTTGCCGGCCAGCTCCCGGTACTCCCCGGGCGCCAGCTCGTGCGTGAAGCCGCCCACCACCGCCGTGATGGGGTGGATGGAGCGCCCGCCCACGCGCGTGCACAGCTCGTTGCCGAGCGCCTTGAGGGCAAGCGCCTGCTCGAACAGCTCCGGGTCCGTCTCGGCCAAGGGGAACACGCTTTTGTGGCCCAAGAAGTCCGGGGCGGCGAACACGAACAGGTGCGACGCGTGGTTTTGCAGGTACGAGCCGTACACCAAAAGCTCGCGCAGCGCGTTCGTGCGGTCGCTCGCCTCAACGCCGAAGATGCGCTCGATGGCCAGAAGGTCGGTGACCACATGGCTTGCCGAGCAGATGCCGCAGATGCGCGAGGCGATGTAGGACACCTCGTGGAAGGGCCGGCCGCGCACCATGCTCTCGAAGAGGCGGGCAGGCTCCACCACGTTCATCTCGACGGTTCTCACCTGGCCGTCCTCCACGACCACGTGCACGTTGCCGTGGCCTTCCACGCGGGCGATATGGTCGACGTGTATGGCGGTCTTCGTCATGGCTCGCTTCCTCACTCGCTTGCCGCAAGGGCGGGATTCACCTGGTTGAACATCTGCAGGGCGCGGTCGAACTCCTCCACGGGCACGCCGTAGCGCGCAACGGCCTCGCGCGCCGAGGCCAGGTTGGCGTCCGGCGACAGCCCGCGGCATCCGTTGCACGGCCGGCCCAGGTTCACGCACTTCGCGCCGCACCCGGCCGTGGTCACCAGCCCCAGGCACAGCGTCTGCGCTCCATAGAAGCAGCTCGTCTCGTTGCGCTTGCAGTCGCCGCACATCGTCTTGGTGGCAAACTGCTTGTTGGAGCCGTAGAGCGCCCGCTGCAGCACGTCCACGAAGTCCAGCGTGTCGATGGGACACGAGCGCACCTCGAAGTCCACGTCCACCACCGCGCTCACGGGCCGCGGCGCTATCATGGCCCCGCAGGCGTCGGGCACGTGGTCGTACACCTGGCCGGGGCGCTCCATGAAGCGCTCGGCGGCCATGCCCGGGATGCCGGCCGTGGTGGCGCAGGCCCCTATGGCGATGAGCGTGGCGGCCCGCTCGCGCAGCATGCGCACCGTCCGCTCGGACTCCTCGGTGGTCACCGCGCCCTCGATGACGGCCACGTCGAACTCATCCGGCATGGGATCGCTCGACGCCAGCTGCCAGTAGCGCACGTCGATCTGCCCCAGCACGTCCATGAGGTGCGCCTCGCCGTTGGTGATCTGCAGCTGGCAGCCAAAGCAGCTGGCCAGCCCCGCCACCACCACGCGGGGCGCGGAGGGGCCCTCTTGGCAGGCTATGCAGGTTCCGCTCATCTCGATCCCCTCCATCCTACATCGACCCCTGGATGTTTTTGGCCTCCCAGTAGTTGAACACCGGCCCGTCGATGCAGACGTACTGGTGCCCGATCTGGCAGTGGCCGCACTTGCCCATGCCGCACTTCATGTGCCGCTCGAAGCTGCAGTAGATGTGGTCGTAGCTGATGCCCTTCTTGCGCATCTCGTCGATGACGAACCTATACATCACCGGGGGCCCGCACAGGGCGCCGAAGGTGTTGCCCGCATCCACTTCCAAATGCTCGAAGGGCTTTGTGACCAGGCCCACCTCGCCATCCCACGTGCTGTCGGGATGATCCACGGTCAAATACAGGTCGAAGTCTTTGCGGTGGCGCCACATCTCGAACTGGCTGCGGAACATCACCTCGGCGGGCGTGCGCGATCCGTAGATGATGGTGACCTTGCCGAACTCGGAGCGCTCGTCGTGGATGTTGTTGATGAGCGAGCGCAAAGGCGCTATCCCCAGGCCGCCGGCCACGAGCAGGATGTCGTGGCCCTTCATGTCCTCGAAGGGGAACCCCCGCCCGAACGGGCCGCGCAAGCCCACGATGTCGCCGCACTGCATGCGGTGCAGCACCTCGGTGAAGCGGCCCGTGCGGCGCACGGTGAGCTCGATGAACCCGCGTTTGGACGGCGAGCTGGAAATGGAGATGGGGGCCTCCCCCACGCCGAAGATGCTCACCTCCACGAACTGGCCCGGCTCGTGGCAGAACGCGTCGCGTATGCGCTCGTCTATGAGGCGGAACTCGAACAGCTTCTCGGTGGCCGTGAGGTCGGTGATGGACGTGATGCGCGCCGGCCAGGGCCGGTACGGGTTCGCCATCATCATCTCGGCGCCGGAGCGCGGCGCCGGCTCGTCGAAGAACGGATGCACCTGCACGGTGGACACAGCGCAGCTACCGGGCATCCTCGGCCCCCTTCCTCTCGAAGAACTCGAGCACCTCGATGGGGTTGATCTTGGCCTTGCACGCCTTCACGCAGCGTCCGCAGCCCACGCACAGCATGCGGTCGTGGTTGGCCAGGAATCCGTTGAGCTTGTGGTACATGCGGTGCCGCACGCGCGTGCGCCCGTCGGCGCGGAAGTTGTGGCCGCCGGCCACCTCGGCGAACTGCGGCGCCGTGCAGGCGTCCCACACCCGCTCGCGCCGCCCCGTCTTGCCGGAGGGGTCCAGCGTGTCGCGTATGTCGAAGCAAAAGCACGTGGGGCACACGGCCGAGCACGCCGTGCACGCCAGGCAGCGCCCGCCCAGCTCCTCCCAGTACGGGTCCTTGTGAAACGCGTCCATGAGCATGGCCACGTCCTGGACGTCGGGGATGGCGGGGTTGAAGGCCGCCTGGCGCCGACGCGTGGCGTGGCGGAACTCGATGCGGTCCTCGTCGGTGGCCACGCGCGGATCGCAGGCGGCCTCCAAGATGTTGGCCGCCTCCACGCTGGAGATGCTCACCAGGTACTTGTCCCCCAGATCGTGCAGGAACAGGTCGTAGCCGAAGCGCGCCTCGTCGGCGTCCCACAAATGGCAAAAGCACGTGTCCGACGGCGTGCAGCCGATGCCCACCACCAAGGTGGCGTTGCGGCGCGCCGTGTAGTACGGGTCCGGGTAGCGCCCGTCCCGGAACACGAGGTCCAAGCGGTTGATGGCGTTGATGTCGCAGGCGTGCGCGCCGAATATCACACGCGGGGTTATCTCGGCCGCGAAGTCCGTCACGCGGTTGTCGCGCGCGTCGAAGGTCATGAGCGTCTCGACCGGCGGCAGCAGGTACTTCTTCGGCGAGGACACGGTGGTGTCGTAGGAGAGCTCTATCTCGTCAGGGGACGAGACGGCCTCGAACACGTACCCCCTCTCGCTTTTGACGGGGGCCACCACCTCGTAGGACTTCATGAACGCCGACACGAGCGCCGGCAGCTCGCTTGCATCGATGACTCGGTAGAGCATGCTCTCGTCCGTTTCTCGTCTGGGTGGGCGCTGTCTGCGGCAAAACGGAAAGGCCCCTCCGACCGTGCCGGGCGGAGGGGCCTTGGCGCGCGGCGCGCCGTCGGAAGAGGCGCGCCCCTACGCGAAGAAGATGCCTATCTCGCGCTCGGCGGACTCGGGAGAATCCGATCCATGGATGACATTCTCGTCCATAACAAGGCCGAAATCGCCGCGAATCGTGCCGGGGGCCGCTTCGGCCGGATTAGTGGCGCCCATGAGCGAGCGGCACTTGGCCACCGCGCCCTCGCCGGACACGACCATCTTCACCACGGGGCCGCTCGTGATGTAGGAGATGAGGCCCTCGTAGAACGGCTTGCCCTCGTGCTCGGCGTAGTTGGCCTTGGCCTGCTCGGGAGTCACCATGCCAAGCTCCATGCGCTCGATGGCAAGGCCCGCGCGCTCGAAGCGGTTGACGATCTCGCCGATATGGCCGTTGCGGACGCCGTCCGGCTTGATCATGGTGTAGGTCTTCTGGATTGCCATGCGGTACTGCCCTTTCTCTCTTCCATCGGATGAACAACGCGAAGCGGCGCGGCGCGCGAGGCAAACCCGCGCGACCAGGCGCCGACGCGAACGTCCGCTCAGTTCTGGCTGGCGAAGTACAGCTCCACGCTGGACACCTTCCAGCCGATCAGGTCGCGCACAAGCGAGACCTTGTACTGCACTTCCCCGCCTTCGGCCGTCTTGGCCGTCACGTACACGGTGGAGTCGCTCATGGACCGGTCCATGCCGTCGATGTTCGGATCGGCGTCCTGCACCACCGGCTCCACCATGGACGCGGCGCTCTCGGCGCCCACCTCCTTCGAGAACACGCTGGACGCGGCGTTCTCCGGGTCGGCGAACAGCTGGCGGACCACCGTCTCCTGGGACGGGTAGCCCCAGCCCTGCGTGTACAGGAAGGCCGCCGCGCCGAACAGCGCCAGCACCAGCAGCACGATGACGAGCAGGATCTTCAGCCCCACGTTCCTGCGCTTGCGATCCTGCTTGGCCAGGCCGCGCGACCACTGCTCAAGCTCCTCGTCGCTTGCGTTGAAGAAGCGGTCGTCCCCGCCCGGCACGGCGCCGTAGGGGCCGGCCTGGGCGTAGGGGTCGGCGTAATAGTACGGATCGGACTGGGCGTCGCCGTAGGGGTCCTGGTCCACGTACATCGCGCTGCCGTCGGCGGCCACGTCTAGGCCCGACATGTCGGCGCCGGCGGACACCGGAGCCATGACCTGGGTGATCTCGGCCGTGCCTTGGGCCACGGCGGCCACGGCGCGCTGGTAGTCCACGCTAGCCGAGTCCGACAGGAAGTAGGTCTTGTCGGCGATGGCCTCCTCGAACGCGGCGGCGGCCTTCTGCATCTGCCCGCAGGCCACGTACGCCTGGCCGAGGTTGGCGTAGAGCTTGTTGCGCGTGTCGGGCGCCATGTCGAACTGCAGCGCGCTCTCGTAGGAGGCCACCGCATCAGAGGGGCGGTCGAGCGCCATGAAGCACACGCCCAGGTTCAAAAGGGCCTTCGTGGGATCGGGGTTGGCCTCGTCAAGCGCCGCCTCGCGAAACGCCACACCGGCCTCGGCCGACTTGCCCAGCTTCAAAAGCGCGCTGCCCATGCCGGCGTAGGCCTTGTAGGCGGCGTCGTACTTGGCGTCGGACACGGCCACCTCGAAGTGCTTGACCGCGTCCTCGTAGTCGTGCAGCGCCGCGTAGGCCATTCCCAGGTTGTAGTTCACCGCGCCGCACGCATCGTAGGCCGCATCGGCGGTCGCCTGCGTGTAGGCCTGGATGGCCTCGCCATGGTTCTTGAGCTTGACCAGGCAGTTCCCTATCTGATGATACAGCTGGCCCGCTTCGCCGGGAGCAAGCGGGCTGCCGGCGTCCTGCAGGCACTGGGTGTACGCGGCCAGCGCGCCTTCGTAGTCTCGGCGCGCGTAGGCGCTGCGGGCTTGCTGGAACAGGTCGTTATTCATCGGCTTCCTTCGGTCTGTGCGTACTGCGCATGCGCGGCAGGGCTATTCCGCCGCGTTCTCGATCTCGATGCCCAGGATCTCGTCGCCGACGCGCAGCTGCCCGATGACGTCCATCCCCTCGACCGTCTGGCCGAACACGGTGTAGCCCGAATCGAGCATGGGCTGGGCGCCCAGGCACAGGTAGAACTGCGAGCCTGCGGAGTTGGGATCCTGCGAGCGCGCCATGGCCAGCGCGCCGTCGGCGTGCTTGTTGTTGGGGTTGGTGGAGAACTCCTCCTTGATGGTGTAGCCCGGGCCGCCCGTGCCCAGGCCCGCGAAGGGGTTGCCGGCCTTCTTGACCACCTCGTCGGGAGTCAGATCGCGCGTGTTCGGGCATCCGCCCTGAATGACGAAGCCCGGCACGTAGCGGTGGAACTTCAGGCCGTCGTAGAAGCCCTTGCGCGCCAGCTCGACGAAGTTGCCCACGTGGATAGGGGCGTCCTTGCCGGCCAGTTGCACGCGGACATCGCCCTTGGACGTCTTGATCACCGCCACCTCGTCGCCGGTGGGCTGGTATTCGGGAGTGTACTGCGCCATGTCGGCTCCTTCTGTCTTGTCTCGCTTGCCGTTTCAAGCCCGCGCGCGGCGGGCGGAATCGTCGCATACCGAAGGAGAAGTCTAGCAGGTCGCACCCGTGATGAGGGAAAAATCTTAGAACATCCACGCTGGGCGCGCGACAGCGCGGACGCCGGGGCGCCCGCGCTGCGGCACGGGTGGCGGCGCTGCGGCAAACGTGACGCTGCCGCCCGCGCGAACGGGGCGGTCAGGCGCGCTCGAAGGAGCCGACAAGCTCCACATGGTGGGTTTGGGGGAACAGGTCCACCGGCCGTACGCGCACAAGGCGGTAGCCGCGCGCCTCGAAGCGGGCGACGTCGCGGGCCCAGGTGGCGGGGTTGCAGCTGACGTACGCCACGCGGGCAGGGCGCGCCGCGGCTATGTCGTCGACCACCCCGTCGGCCAAGCCGGCTCGCGGAGGATCCACCACGAGCGCGTCCAGCTCGCCGAACGAAGGCAGCTCGCGCGCGGCGTCGCCACCCACCACCTCCACGTCCACGCCGTTGGCCGCGGCGTTGCGGCGCAGGTCGCGAACGGCGGTGCCCGCCGATTCCACGGCCGCCACCTCGGCTCCCGCAGCCGCGAGCGGGACGGAGAACGTGCCGGCGCCTGCGTAAAGATCGGCCACGAAGGCCCCGGACAGGCCCCGCTCCCCTCCCAGCGCCTCCACCACCTCGGCTACCAGCTTCTCCGCCTGAGCAGTGTTCACCTGGAAAAACGACGGGGCGCTTGCGGAAAAGCGCGCTCCGGCCAGCTCCTCGGACCACCATCCCCTGCCCTCGAGCGCCTCCACGCCCTTGACCTTGCGCGCCCGCCCGGGCTCGGACAGCACGCGCACGACACCCGCCTTGCGCATCGCGCTCGAGGCGAGCTTCGCCACATGCGCGCGGGGAAACGGCCCCGGCTTGGCCCACAGCGCCACCTCCACGTCGCGCGTGCGCAGGCTTCCACGCACACCCACGCGGAAGATGCCCAGATCCTGCGCCCCCTCGGCGTAGCGCAAGGCGCCGCGCAGCGCTTTGGGCGCCCGCTCTATCAGGCGGTTCGCAAGCGGGCAGACATCGAGGCGGACAAGCTCGTCGGTCCCCTCGCGGCGCATCCCCAGCTCCAGCGAGCCGTCGGGTCCCCGGCCAACGCCCAGCTCCAGCTTGTTGCGATAGCCCCATTGCCGCTTGCTCGGCGCGCAGGGGGCCACCAGCTCCTCGGCCCGCGCGGCGTCCATGCCGGCCGTGCGCGCAAGCGCGGCCACCACGTTGTCGCGCTTAGCCGATAGCTGGGCTTCGTAGGACAGGTGCGCCCACGGGCACCCGCCGCAGCGCGACGCCTGCGAGCACGCCGGAAGCGCGCGATCGGGCGAGGGCTCCTCGACCGACACCAGGCGCGCGCGGGCGAAGGAGGGCTTCTCCTCGGTCACCTCCACCACGGCCACATCGCCCGGAGCCGCGCCTTCCACGAAAACAGCCTTGCCATCGGCAAGGCGCCCCACGGCCTCCGAGCCGTACCCCATGCGCTCGATTGAAACGGTTTGCCTCATGTTCGTGATATTTCCTTGCATTGTTTTTCCGATTTTCACCATCATAGCGTATAATCCCGTCTTGCGCCCTTGTAGCTCAGGGGATAGAGCGTCTGCCTCCGGAGCAGAAAGCCGCAGGTTCGAATCCTGTCAAGGGCACCACGAAAACGCGAGGCCGGAAGCCTGGTTGCTTCCGGCCTCTTTTCGCTCATGACGCGTTGTGACCAGAAACCAGCCGAAAATGGCACAAGTTTTTCCCTATTGCGAACCTGCGGCCCGTTTTCCCGGCCCTCCACGCGTTTCATAACCTTCCCTCTTTTTCCTGGTTGGTTAACGGTTTTTCCTCCCGGTGAGCTGCGCATATACCCGTAGGGGTATATGCGCATAGTGACAGCAAGCGGCACGTGGTTCGCCCGTCGGCTCAGCCCGCTTAGGTGTATCCGGGCAC
>NZ_CBDTNW010000145.1:0-39226 GCF_965361815.1 Rubneribacter sp. | reverse complement strand
CATCCGCGCCGAGCTCGCCTCGCTCGGCATAGAGCCGCCGTGCGAGGACGGCTTCGCCGGGGGGCTTTCCGACGACCACGATTCGGAAGTCGAGCGCGCCCTCGGCGTGCTCGAGCGCACGCCCCCGCGCGCCAAGAAGGTGCGCGCGGCCGCTTACCGAAGGCTCATGCAGAAGGGGTTCGGCGCCGCGGTCTCGACCGCCGCGGCGCGGATATGGCACGAAGGACGCGACCTCTGAGGGCCGCCGCCCGACGATTCAGGCGGCCCGATCGGCCCGATATTTCAGAATATTTCTTGTCCGCGCTTTCACAAACGGCGCTCAAGCTCTATCATAGACGCAAGCTTGAGTGAAACGTATCCGACAGGGTACTTCTTATAGACAAATTCATACGATGCAACCCGTATCGCGTGCGTTCGCTCATGCCCGGTTATGCCGGGATTTTTTATGCCTATGAACTGAACTGAGACACTGCGGGAACCGAAAACGAAAGGGGGAGGCCATGCCCGAGATTTTATGGCTCATCGTCGGCGCCGTCGTCGGCGTCGGCGCCGGCTTTGTCATCACGCGCTACATCGCCAACGCGTCCACCAAGCGTGCGGCGCAGGAGGCGGAATCCGTTGTGGCGGATGCGAAGCGACAGGCCGAGACGCTGCGCCGCGAAGCGATCGTGGAAGCCAAGGACGAGGCCCTCAAGCTGAAGCAGGAGGCTCAGGCCGAGAGCAAGGAGCGCCTGCGCGAGGCGCGGGCTGCGGAGAACCGCGTATCCCAGCGCGAGGAGTCGCTCGACCGGCGCGTGGAGTCGCTCGATGCGCGCGAGCATCAGATTTCGTCGCTGCAAGGCCAGCTCGAGCGCCGCGAGCGCGATTTGAACGCGGCCGAGCGCGAGGTGACCAGCCGCCTGGAGCGTGCGGCCGGCATGACGCCCGAAGAGGCGAAGGCCGAGCTGCTGGACACGCTCAAAGACGAGGTGACCCACGAGTCGGCGGCCATCATCCGCGACGCCGAGGCCCGGGCCAAGGCCGAGGCGGACAAAAAGGCCCGCTCCATCTTGAGCCTGGCCATTCAGCGCGTGGCGGCCGATCACGCCGCCGAGACCACCGTGTCGGCCATCCATATCCCCTCGGACGACCTGAAGGGACGCATCATCGGCCGGGAGGGGCGCAACATCCGCTCCTTCGAGCAGCTGACGGGCACGAACCTCATCATCGATGACACGCCGGAGTGCGTGACCATCTCGTGCTTCGATCCGGTGCGCCGCGAGATAGGCCGTGTGACCATGGAGAACCTCGTGGCCGACGGGCGCATTCACCCGGCGCGCATCGAGGAGATGTTCGGCAAGGCGGAGGCGCTTGTGAACCAGCGCGTGCAGGAGGCGGGCGAACAGGCCGCCTTCGACACGGGCATCCACGATCTGCATCCGGAGCTTGTGCGCACGCTGGGGCGCCTGCGCTACCGCACCTCCTACGGCCAAAACGTCTTGAACCACTCGCTCGAGGTGGCGTACCTCTCGGGTGTCATGGCTGCCGAGCTGGGGCTTGATCCTGTGCCCGCGAAGCGCGCCGGCCTTTTGCACGACCTGGGGAAGGCGGTCGACCACGAGGTGGAGGGCAGCCATGCTGTCATCGGGGCCGATCTGGCGCGTCGCTTCGGCGAGAAGGCCGACATCGTGCACGCTGTGGAGGCCCATCACAACGACGTTGAACCCGCAAGCGTTTTGGCCGTGCTCGTTCAGGCCGCCGACGCCGTGTCCGCCGCGCGTCCCGGCGCACGCAAGGAGACGCTCGACGCCTACGTGAAGCGCCTCGAGAAGCTTGAGGAGATAGCAGGCTCCTACAAAGGGGTCGAACGCACCTACGCCATCCAAGCCGGCCGCGAGGTGCGCGTGATGGTGGAGCCCGACACGGTGGACGAGGCGGCCACCACGGTGCTCGCCCACGACATCGCGCAGCGCATCGAGAACGAGATGCAGTACCCCGGCCAGGTCAAGGTCGTGGTCATCCGCGAGAGCCGCGCGGTCGGCATCGCGAAGTAGGCGGGCCCTCGCATGGCCGACGCCTCGCTTGAGGGTTTCGTGGAGCGCGTGTGCGGCGAGAGCCGTCTTCGGGTCGAAGCCGACCTCGGAGACGGCTTCGTCCGCCTGAGGAGCGCGGAGGCCGAACGGCGTCAGGCGGCGCACGACATCCGCTCGACCGAGGACATCGTCATCGAGATGCTGCGCAACGCGCGCGACGCGCAGGCGGGAAACGTGTTTTTGGCCGTCACGCGCGACGACCGCACGCGACGGATCGTCATGGTGGACGACGGCGACGGCATCCCTCCGGCTATGCACGAGCGCATATTCGAGCCGCGCGTGACCTCGAAACTCGACACCATGCGCATGGACAAGTGGGGGGTGCACGGTCGCGGAATGGCCCTGTACTCCATCGCGGTGAACGCGACCGAGGCCCGCGTCGTCACCTCCGATGCGGGCAAAGGCTCGGCGTTTCTGGTCGAGACCGACCTGGACTCTTTGGGAGAGAAGGCCGATCAGTCGAGCTTCCCCTCGTTCGAACGTTCGGAGTCGGGAAGCGTCGCGGTGCGCGGTCCCAAGAACATCCTGCGGACGGTCTGCGAGTTCGCCATCGAAAGCCGCGCGACGTGCTCGGTCTACCTCGGATCGGCCACCGACGTGGCGGCCACGCTCTACGCCTTCGGGCTGTCGTCGGTGACTGCCGCCGAGCGCGCCTTCTGCACGGATCCCGAGCAGCTTGCCGTCTGCAGGCGCCTGTCGGTCTGCGCCGACCCAGCCTCCTTCGCGACTCAGGCAGCCGCTCTCGGCCTCGAGCTGTCGGAGCGGAGCGCCCGGCGCATCATGGACGGCGAGATCGCGCCCCTCGCACCCATCTTAAGCCGCATTCGGATAGAGGGGGACGAGCGCCCCGAGGCGGCGCGGCCTGCGCCGCGCGCGACCAAGCACTCCCGCTTCGACGCGCGCGGACTCAGGATAGACGACGCCGACCTCGAGGAGTTCTCGCGGAGGGTGGGGGAGGCGTTCGCCGAATTGGCGCGCGCCTATTACCTGGAACCCGACGTGGCCCCCGAGGTGCGCGTTTCCAAAGACGGCGTCCGCGTGTTCGTCCCTGTCGTCAAAACGCGCTAGGATTGCCACCCGGCCCCTTCACGACATCTGCATAGAGGCTGGTTGCGCGCCATAGTGCGAATGGGTAGAATGATGGGGCACCTGGGTGCGGTCCATGGACGCACAGGCGTCGAAGCAAACGCACATGCAACGAAACACGAAAAAGGACATGCATGCCCACAACTGAGCACACTTCGGACATCGGCTGCCTGAAGGTATCGTCAAAATCCTCCCCGGCTTCCGTGGCGGGCGCCATCGCCGGCATGGTGAAAGACGGCGTCTGCGTGGAGATACAGGCCGTCGGCGCGGGTGCGGTGAACCAGGCTGTCAAGGCCATCGCCATCTCGCGCGGCTTCCTGTCTCCCATAGGCATCGAAATAGCCTGCGTGCCGTCGTTCGCGGACATCGTCATCGACGGCGAGTACCGCACGGCCATCCGGTTCACGATAGATCCCCGCTACCTGCGCGGCGTCAGCGTCTCCGAATCCGCCGGCCGCATCGCTCCGACCGACCGCTAGAGAACGCAGAGGACCATGCACACCCCTTTCACGAACATGACGTTTTGCATCCGCACGTTCGGATGCCAGATGAACAAGCACGACTCCGAACGCATCGCCGGCATGCTGGAGGGCCTGGGGGCCCTGCCGGTCGAGACGATAGAGGACGCCGACGTTGTGGCGTTCATGACCTGCTGCGTGCGCGAGGCGGCCGACACGCGCCTGTACGGCCAGGTGGCTTCGCTCAAAAACGTGCCCCTGCGCGCGGGTTCGCCCCTTTCGAAGCGCATCGTGGCTGTGGGCGGCTGCATCGGGCAGCGCGACGGGGAGAAGCTCGTCGAGGAGCTGAGGCACCTTGACGTGGTGTTCGGCACCCACAACCTGGCCTCCCTGCCGCGTTTGCTGGAGGCGGCCATTGCGGAGGGCGGGCATCAGGTGGAGGTGCTCGACGCCGCCTCGTCTTTTCCCACCGAGCTTCCCACGGCGCGCGAGCATCATTGGGCGGCGTGGCTGCCCATCACCATCGGCTGCAACAACTTCTGCTCCTACTGCATCGTGCCCTATGTGCGCGGCCGCGAGAAATCGAGGCCGCTTGAGGACATCGTCGCGGAGGCCGAGCGTTATGTGGCGGCCGGCGTGAAGGAGATCACGCTTTTGGGCCAGAACGTGAACTCTTACGGGCGCGATCTGTACGGGGCCCCGCGCTTCGCCGCTGTCCTCGACGCCTTGGACGCCACGGGCATCGAGCGTTTGCGGTTCGCCACAAGCCACCCGAAGGACCTCACCGACGAGGTGATAGGGAAGTTCGGCACGCTGCGCTCGCTCATGCCGGCGCTGCACCTGCCTGTTCAGTCGGGTTCCGACACGGTGCTGGCCGCTATGAACCGCCGCTACACGCGCGCGCACTACCTGGGGCTTGTGCGGAAGCTGCGCGAGGCGTGTCCGGATGTCGCGCTGTCCACCGACGTCATCGTGGGCTTTCCCGGTGAGACGGCCAAGGACTTCGAGGACACGTGCCGCTTGATCGACGAAGTGGGCTACCATCAGGTGTTCACGTTCATCTACTCCAAGCGCGAGGGCACGCCGGCTGCCTCCATGGAGGATCAGACTCCGCACGAGGTGGTCCAGAGCCGGTTCGACCGCCTGGTCGACATGGTGCAGAAGCGTGCGTTCGAGGCGAACCAGCGCGACAAGGGGTCCATCGTCGACGTGCTGGTGGAGGGCGCCTCGAAGCGCGACGCCCTGCTGCTGTCCGGCAAAAGCCCCAAGAACCAGACTGTGCACGCCCCCCTTCCCGCCGGACGATCGGCCGAGGAGCTGGCGGGCAGCATCGTGCGCGTGCGGGTGGACGAGGCGAAGACCTGGTACCTTTCCGGCGAGGTTGTGGATGGTGCTTGAGCTGGGCTCGCCTGTCATCTGCGTCGTGGGGCCCACGGCTTCGGGGAAGACCGAGCTTGCGCAGGCCCTTGCCCTGAGGCTTGGGGGAGAGGTGGTGAGCGCCGACTCCATGCAGATCTACCGGGGCATGGACATCGGCACCGGCAAGCTTCCCGTCGATGAGCGCAAAGTGCCCCATCACGGGTTCGACCTGGTCGATCCCGGCGAGCCGTTTTCGGCGGCTTTGTTCCAGGCGTTTGCGAGGGAGCGGTTTCGCGAGATAGACGCGCGCGGGGCGCGCTGCATCCTGTGCGGAGGGACCGGCTTCTACGTGCGCGCCGCCATCGACGGCTACGAGTTTCCCAAAGGCGACCAGGTTGGCAACCCGGTGCGGGAGCGCTACGAGCGTCTCGCCAAGGACGAGGGCGTCGAAGCGCTCTGGCGCCTGCTTGACGCGCGCGACCCGGCGAGCGCGGCCCTCATCCCGCCAGCCGACGTGAAGCGCGTGATCCGCGCGTTCGAGCTGTTGGAGGACGGGGGGTCCTACGCCGCGCAGCGCGCACGGCTTGCGTCGATCCCCCAGGCGGTCCCCGCAGCGTTCGTGGGGCTGGCGGTTGATCCCGACGTGCTGCGGGCGCGCATCGACGCGCGAGTGGACGCCATGGTGGAGGCCGGATTGGTGGGGGAGGTGCGGGGGCTGCTTGCGCAGGGTTTCCGAGAGGGGGTCACCGCGCCGCAGGCCATCGGCTACAAGGAGATCGCGGACGCGATCGAGGGGCGATCGACGCTCGCTGAGGCCGTCGATCGCGTCAAGGTGGCCACGCGGCGCTACGCGAAGAGGCAGCGCACCTGGTTTCGCAAGGATAGGCGCATCCGGTGGGTGGATGCGAACGACGGCGACGTGGAGGCGCTTGTCGAGCGAGCCCTGGATGCGCTCGGAGAACCTGCGCGATGCTGATTGCGCACGCGCTTTACGGGAAAGGATCGCCTTATGTCCGAATTTGAATCCGCCATCTCGCGCGGCGCGGCCGCTTTGTCCGAGCAGCGCAGGGAGCGCGCGGTGCTCGTGGGCGTCGAACGTCCGGGGGCGAAATGGCCGCTCGCTTCCTCCTTGGCCGAGCTTGAGCGCTTGGCGGACACCGCCGGTGCCGACGTGGTGGCGACAACGTCCCAGCGGCTTGAGGCGCCCAACCCCAAAACCTTCATCGGAACCGGCAAGGCGGAGGAGGTGGCCGAGCTTGCGCGCGCTCACGCCGCCGACCTCGTGGTGTTCGACGACGAGCTCACCCCGTCGCAGCAGGCGAACCTCGAGAAGACGGTGGGCAAGGACGTGAAGGTCATCGACCGCACGGCGCTCATCCTGGACATCTTCGCGCTGCACGCCACCAGTCGCGAGGGGCGGCTGCAGGTGCGGCTCGCCCAAAACGAGTACCTGCTGCCGCGCTTGCGCGGCATGTGGGCGCACCTTGCCTCCAACCGCATGGGCGGCGGCGTGGGGTCGCGCTTCGGCGAAGGTGAGAGCCAGCTGGAGGTGGACCGTCGCATGGTGCGCAAGCGCATCACGTCCATCAAGCGCGAGCTCAAGCACCTGGCTGAGGTGCGCGCCGTGCAGCGCGAGAGTCGCTACGAAAGCGGCATGTTCAAAGTGGCGCTGGCCGGCTACACGAACGCCGGCAAGTCGAGCCTGCTCAATCGTCTGACCGGGGCCGACGTCCTGGCCTACGATAAGCTGTTCGCCACGCTCGACTCCACCACGCGCAGGTTCGAGCTGCCCGAAGGACGCGAGATAACCATAACCGATACGGTCGGTTTCATCCAGAAGCTGCCCACCACGCTTGTGGAGGCGTTCAAGTCCACGCTCGACGAGATCACAGGTGCCGATCTTGTGCTGCACGTGGTGGATGCGTCGTCTGAGGAGCGTGAGGCCCAGATAGCCGCTGTCGAGGACGTGCTCGAGCAGATTGGTGCCCAGGACCTGCGCCGCGTGCTCGTGTTCAACAAATGCGATCTGGTCAGCGCCGAGGATGCGGGCGCCATCGAGTCGCGTCATGCTCAGGCGCAAATCGTGTCGGCGGCCACAGGGGAGGGCATAGAGGCTCTCGTCGATCACATCGCGCGCATCGCCTCGGCGCACGACGAGCGCCTCGAGGTTCTTGTTCCGTACGAGCGCGGCGACCTTGTGTCGGTGGCGCACGAGCGCTGCCGTATCCTATCCGAGGCACACGAAGAGGGCGGGACGCGTATCACCATGCTGGCTTCGCCCTCCTACGCCGGGATGTTCCGTCGGTTTGCAGTTGGGGGCGAATAGGCGAAACGCTCTTCCCTGCGCGCCGCCCTCCGCTCTGCCTCGATGGCGGAGGGCGGCGCTGCGCTTCAGGCACCTCCGTCCCGTATGGGTGCGCGGATCGCGAGCGCCTAAAGGGCGGGCGCGCAGACCCTACAGGCGGCGAAACACCGCCACCACCTTGCCCGCGATGGAGCAATCGGTTGTGATGATGGGATCCATGGAGGAGTTCTCGGGCTGCAGGCGGATGTGGTCGCTTTCCTTGTAGAAGCGCTTGACCGTGGCGCCGTCGTCGATAATGGCCACCACGATGTCGCCGTTGTTGGCGACAGGCTGCTCCTTGACCACGACGTAGTCGCCGTCGTTGATGCCCGCCTCTATCATGCTCTCACCGCGCACCGACAGCAGGAAAGAGGGGGAGTCGCCCACGATGTCGGTAGGAAGCGACAGCGTGTCGGTGATGTTCTCCTCGGCCAGGATGGGAGTGCCAGCGGCAACGTTGCCGACGAGCGGAACGTTCACGATCTTGCCGAAGCTGGGCTGCACGATGTTCGACGCCGCAGAGGCGTCCTCGAGCGGATAGGTGAGGGCGATGGAGCGCGACTTGAGCGGGTCGCGCTTGATGAGGCCCTTCTCCTCAAGGGCTTTGAGGTGGACGTGCACAGTGGAGGGGGAGGAGAGCCCCAGGCTTTGGCAGACCTCGCGCACCGTCGGGCCGTACCCTTTCTCCCGGATGCACTCTTCGATGCAGTCGAGCACGGCTCGCTGGCGTTTCGTCACTTTTCCCGTCATGGCCCTTCCTTTCCTCGGGTCGTACATATGTTCAATTTTTCTATTGACATGAACCTATGTTCGCTCTATTATATACGCGAACATAGGTTCTACGCAAGGCCAAGGAGGCAAAAAATGAGGAATTTCGATCTGCGGTGCCCTGTGGACGGCACGTCGGCGCTGGATCCGGGGCTTACGCACGGGCTCGCTCCGAAGGGGATCGTCATCGATTTCCCCACGAACGCCTGCGGGCGAAAGAGGCTTGAGGGCGCCGCGACGCCGACGTCTGGGAGGCGTCTGTCGAGCGAAACCCTCCAGAGCCTGGCTTATGGCACCGCGCGCGGCAAGGCTTTCGACCGTGTTCCCGTCAGCCAAGCCGTTGTGACTGGCTTCGCGTTTGTTGCCCTGGCGATGGCGAGCGCAGTCTTCGGGCTGTAGGCGGCGGCGTCAAGGCGCGTGTCGGTGGGTTTTTCTTGCAGGGAAGCGGCATTTCGATTGAGGCACTATATCTGGTATGTTAGGCTTGGCCTACGTCAACCGAAGGAGCTGTCCTCTATGCGTTGCCCTGCTTGCGGAAACACCGAATCCAAGGTGGTCGATTCCCGCCCGTCGGAAGACGGTACGGCCATCCGCCGCCGACGCGAGTGCCTGGATTGCGGCCGGCGCTTCACCACGTACGAGCGTTTGGGGGACAACCCCTTGCTCGTGACCAAAGCGGATGGATCATCTGAGGCGTATGATCGTCAAAAGCTCATGCGCGGCCTGCTGATGGCCTGTGCGAAGCGGCCCATATCACCCGATCAGATCGCTTCGCTCATCGACAGCATAGAAACCGAGCTGCGCAACGCTTCGAAAAGCGAGATCCGCTCGAAGGAGCTGGGGGACATGGCGCTGGTGCGCCTGGCGAAGCTCGACGACGTCGCCTATGTGAGGTTCGCCAGCGTCTACAAGGATTTCCAAAACGTGGAGGAGTTCGCCTCCGCGCTCGAGGGGTTGCGCTGACATGGATGAGATCAAGATACCTGCGGTTCGAACGGATAACGGCCTGCCCATGCCCTCCTACGCTTACGAGGGCGACGCGGGGATCGATCTTCGGGCGACCGAGGACTGCGTGCTGGGGCCGCTTGAGAGGAAGCTCGTCCCATGCGGCGTTGCGGTGGCCATCCCTCCCGGCTACGCCGGACTCGTGCTGCCGCGCAGCGGGCTGGCCGCCAAGCATGGCGTGTCCTTGGTGAACGCCCCCGGCTTGATAGATTCCAACTACCGAGGCGAGATCAAGGCCATTCTCCTCAACACCGATCCCGACAACGCCTTCGAGGTGAGGCGGGGGGACCGCGTGGCGCAGCTTGTCGTGGTGAAGGTTCCCCGCATGACGCTTGAGGAGGTTGAGGATCTTTCTTCAACGGAGCGCGGTGCCGGTGGGTTTGGGAGCAGCGGTGTCAGCCTCTGAGCGAGGAGAGGCTTTCACGTTTCTCCCCTTTTGAAACGTATTGCATTAGAGTAACTCTAATTAGAGTTACTCTAATGCAATGATAGGAGAGTGGGCAATGCCTGACGAGAAGTCGACAGACGAAGGCGCCTGTGCGCCGGAGGGCGGCGCGTGGCTGGGCATCAAGGATGTTTCGGACATGACGGGTATCTCCGCGTTCACGATCCGCTATTACGACAAGTGCGGGTTCTTTCCGAATCTGGCGCGGGCCAAGCGCGGAGTCCGGCGTTTCTCGCGCGACGACGTGGAGCAGCTTCATCTCGTTGACGCTTTGAGGAAAAGCGGGCTGTCCATCGAGGGCATCCAGTACTTCGTGAGGCTTCAGAAGAGGGGTTCCGCCACGCGCGGCGAGCGCCTCTCCATCGTCAAGTCGCAGGAAACCGTTCTGGAGTACCATATCGCCGAATTGCAGGTGTGCTTGGACCGCCTCCGCTTTGCAGGCGCCAAGTTGGCCGAAAACGAAAGGCCTCGGGCATGAGAGGTTGTCAAAACGTCGTTTTCGACGACCTAGGAGTCGCGGAAGGGCAAAACAGGCCCTTAGAACGGCTCTCAGAGCCTCGTTTGTAAAACCCCAGTTCAAATGCATGATATTGAGCACCAGTGAAGGACATGAGATGACTGATCGCAAACAAGAGACGCCCGAGCCGCCTCCGGCTCCCGAAACGCGCCAATCCGGAGGCGGCGATCCGGGCGAACCCCGTCCGAACGGGCGGAACCTTGGAGAGGCCAAGTCCGCCCAGACGCTCGTTGCGCTTGCAAGCGTGTTCGGCCCGGTGTCGCTTTTCATAGGAGGCGTGTTTCTGTCGACGGCCGGCTTGATTTGCGCGATCATCGCGTACAGGAAGCTGGGCGCGCTTGCGAAGACCTCGGCCGAGACGCTTTCGGCCACAACGCGGCTGAAGCGGTCGAGCATCGTTGCCATGGCGGTGTGCGCCATAGCCGTCGTGCTCAACGCGGTGTCGGTTTACCTGCTGCTGCCCGAGCTCGTAGCGATGCTTGAAAGCGGCGACTACGCAACCCTGGCGAACCTCGGCGGCGCAGCGACGGGAGCCAGCTCGACATGGGGATGACGCCTCAAAGCGCCAATCGAAGCATTTTATTGATAACATATCTTATGTAAAGTCGAATTGAGGGACCGCTGATGCCCGAGAGCGGTCCTGCGCGCCCCCTTTCGGACTGACGCAAACCTTGCTTTCCGCGTTTTGCGAGCGAAGCGCATTGACGCTGTTTTTGCTCCGGACGCATCGCGCGCGACTCGATGCCTCTCTTGGTTAGAGTTACTCTAACCTTCCGTCGTCCTACGCATGGGCCGAGGCGTCTTTTACGATTCGATGGACAACTCCGCAAAAAAGCCGGCTTCGAAAAACCGGCCTTTTTGCGAAGAAGATATCTCGCTCCGAATTATTTATATGCGTCAATCTCGCTTTTCGTCCACTCGACCAACGCTGCCGACTCCTTGTCTTCCGTTGCTGCGTATTTCCCGGCAATCTTGCCAAAGACCAGCGCCTGGATAAGGCCATTGCCGCTCATATAGGCTGCTCCACCGCGCGAAGAGAACCCTTCGGTGCAACCACCTGCCGCGTAAAGACCTTTGATGATGCTTTTATCGGGGCGCAGCACATGGCCGGCAACATCGGTTGCCATACCGCCCTGCGTGTGACGAATCTCGCCGGTTATTTTCACCGCATAATAGGGACCATCGAAGTTTTCAGGAAGATGCGAGCGATTGAACTTGTCCTCGCCCTTCATTATGCCTTCCTGATACTCGTTGATCGTCTTCTCGAGCGTTGCCGCATCGGCCCCAATGGCAGCTGCGAGTTCGGCTGGGTTTTCCCCTTTCATGACGATGCCGGCTTCTTCCCAGCTGGCGTACTTGGCGCTCTTTTCTATTTGGGCATTGGTGAAGCAAAGGTAAGCAATATGGTCGGTTTGGGCGATCACGTGCGGAGAAAGCTCCGAATAGCCACCGTATTCGCTCATGAAGCGGTTGCCCTCCTGGTTCACGATAATGCCGCCATTGTTGGCAACGCCCTGCTCAAGGGTAGAGCCGTTGTCCACGCCATGAAACGCATGCCCCTGATACGCGCCCATGTTCTGAAGCTCGGCCCCAAGCTCTTCGGCCCAAAGGATACCCTCCCCTGTTGCTCCCGGCGCAACCATGGGAAACGCGTTCACCGCTTCGGGGCAGTATTGGGCAAGCATTTCAGGATTGTTCGCAAAACCGCTTGACGCCAAAACGGTGTTTTTGGCAAGCATGGCCTTGTTTTCCCCATATGCACCCACTACTGATTCATCCTCATCGTCAAGGACGAGGCCGAGAATCTCGCAGTCGAGCATTTGCGTGATGCTCGGCTGCGAAGCCATGCTGGCAACGAGGGCGTCCATTAGACCCTGGCCGCCGTTATCGGTCGTATGCATGCGATAAGCCGTCTGGCCATAGTACAAAGTTTCGTCAAGCGTCCAAACGGCTCCGTGAGCCTCGGTCCACTCCACGATGTCTTTCGACTGTTCGCAAACCGTGTACACCAAATCGGGACGGACGCTGTAATTGCTCGGACGCATGATGTCCATGGCGCAGGCCCCGATGCTGTCGCTTTTGCCTTTCTCCACCTGCTGCTTCGTGCCGACGGCCGGGATCTTGCCGCTTGAAAGCATGGTCGCTCCGCCCAGCACGCTCACCTTCTCGCAAAGGACGACCTGCACCCCCTGTTCGGCTGCGCTGAGCGCCGCGCAAACGCCCGCGCCGCCGCCACCGACCACCAGCACGTCGGTTTCAATCTGCTCCATGTCCGTGACTTCGTTCTTGAACTTGGCGTACTTGAAGGCGGAGGAATCCGGCGAGCCGGCGGAATTGGTTTCACCGCTTGATGGCGAGCATGCCGAAAGCGCTCCCGCCGAAGCGATTGCGGCCGAACCGAGCGCAAACCCCTTGAGCACGTCCCTGCGCGTAAGATTTCCCATAGTTTCCTCCTTTGCCCTTGGATGTGGAACGCTGAGCGCCCGCACCGTTCGTCCAGTGCCGCATGCCCAACCATCCACCTGTTCAGCTGCACATTACGGCCGACAAAGGACCATGAAAAGAAACTCTTTTGCCCGATCTCACGCCAACTTCGGTTTTACATCACGATATAACCCCATTTCACGTTGCTAACATACGAATAATTCCTATTAAACTAATAGAGTTTTAGCGTTGCGATCCCTTGGGATTTCCCTATACTTGACGTACGGAGGATAGTCGCGGAAGCATCTGCTAAGGTCAAGAAAGGTTTTCTTCCGCGAAATCAAGGAGGGCGCCTGATGGCAAAATTCCGCATGGACCCCGATAAGAAACGTTATTTCTGCACGCTCTGCCTAACGGGCAATATAGCCCAAGCGGCCGAAAAACTTCACCTTTCGCGGCAAGCGCTGTCAAAAAGTATGCGCACTCTGGAAAAAGAACTGCAAGCGCAGCTTTTCATCCGAGGCAGAAGGGGCGTCAAGTTGACCCCGGCAGGGCGCGTTCTTCTGCGCTATCTTCGCGAGGAGGACAGACTTTGGGATGCCTGTCGGGCGGACATCCGCAAGGCGAGTAAAACGATGCCGGAGCGCATCCGCATCGGATTGCTGAGCATGTATGTCGGATACGATCAAAAACGCGCCTTCCTCTCGAGTTTCAAAGAGGATTCTCATATTGAAGTCGATGTGATAGATGGAGATCATGACGCTTTCTGGAACGCCATAGCGCAAAGGGAGATGGACTTCGCATTCACCATTCGGCCGCCGGCCGATTTCGAGCTTCCGGCTATCAAGCTCTGCGATGACACGCTCTCCGTTTTGCTTGGCGAGGACAATCCCCTCGCCCGGAAGAAACTGATTGATTTCAAGATTGATCTACGTGGCAAGACCATCATCCAGACAAGCCCCTATAAAGGAAGGCTTTACGAGAAAACGTTTCGCGATCACGGCATAAGGCAGGAGGCGCTTTTGCACGACAAGAACCTCATGCTTGCCAGGGTGTCGACGAGCGAGGACTTGTTTATCATTCAGACCCAATACGCCAAAGCTCTGGTCACCGACCATGTCTGCATTCGCCCGCTTGTCAACGCGCCAATCGAGATGGACTCGATGTTCGTGTTTCATCCCGATCTAAGCCAAACAGCGCGTACCGTCGCCAAGAAGCTCCTTTCCCCGTACGGCAAAGAGCTTGAGCTAGAGTCTCTTCTTTCACGAGGTTGAGCTTGAAGCAGCAGGTGGACTGACGCCGCATTGAGCACGGCGGCTATCGCGCGCATCGTCATGGCGACGATGCGCGACCGTCTTATCCGAGCTGTGGCCGAAGTCGTCTTGCCGAGGTTTTCGTAAGCGCTCCCAGCTTTCTGCACGTTGTCGTATGCCCATCTTGCACTACAAGAGACGTCGCTTCTCGTTTTCGTGGACGCGTATCTCGAAACAGGGTATCCTGATCAAAGGCACACGGTTCCCAAGGAGGAAGCCTTCGATGGTTGTGAAGCGTGCGGTACCCTTTTTGCTGGCGGGAGCGTTGGCGCTCGCGGGCATTTTGCCGGCTACGGGCTGCGGGCCCAGCGCCGAGGAGACGATAACGGGCGAAGCGGTCGAGAGCTTGGAGGCCGTCAAAACGCAGCGCCCCGAGCTCATGGACGCGCTGGGCGCCGATCCGGCCTTGGAGGGGCTTGGAGCGATCGGCGTCGACGCGAGGGCTTTCCTCTCGTCTTACCTGGCAGGGTTCGACTACCGGATTGAGGATGTGTCCGCCGAGGGCGATGAGGCGACGGTCACCATCGTTTTGACCTGCAAGAGCATGAAGGCGTTCAACGAGGAGCTGGACCGGTTCGCAGAGGGCCTCGCATCGGACGAATCGGTGCCGAACATGACCCAGGAGGAGCTGAACGGGCTGGTCGCTCAAGCGGCGATCGAGACGATGGAGGCGCTTTCGCCTGCAGAAACCGCC
Organism: Rubneribacter sp.; assembly: GCF_965361815.1. Lineage (NCBI taxonomy): Bacteria > Bacillati > Actinomycetota > Coriobacteriia > Eggerthellales > Eggerthellaceae > Rubneribacter > Rubneribacter sp. The sequence continues at coordinate 24,741 of NZ_CBDTNW010000145.1, read as the reverse complement.
CCCATCGCATTGTCTTTCAAGCGCGAGGAGGGCCTGTGGAAGCCCGCTGCGGGCTCGGAGGCGGCCCTGACCGGCGCGCTCCTCGGCACCTGACGCCCCTTCCCTTCGCGGTGCCTTCGAGGATACCGTTCGGTAACCGACGCCCCCGATCCCTGGCGTCGTTTGGGCGCAGGCGGTATGCTGGCCTCGGCAGGCCCACGATGCGAAGGAGGAACCATGGGATACGCGATTTCCCTTCTGTGCTTCGCGGGCGTCGCGATGTGCATATCGCTCGTGCGGCGCCTTGTGTGAGACGAGGCGCTTTTCTTGAACAGGCGAAGGCCCGCCCCCGCAACTTCCGGGGGCGGGCCTTCTCGCTTCTGCTCCCTTTTCGCCTCTAGGCGACGGGCGGAGTGCCCTCTGCGTTACCGAAGATGGCGTCTATCTGGACTTTCGCATCCAAAGGCAGGGCGGACACGCCCACTGTTCGGCGCGCCGGCGTTCCCTCGGGGAAAAACGCCCGGTACGCCTCGTCGACGGCGTCGAGGTCGGCCAGATCGCGCAGGTAGATGTTCACCTTGACGGCGTCGGCCAGGCTGTGGCCGACGCTTTCGATGATGGCCTTGATGTTGGAGAGGCATTGCTCGGCCTGCTCGCGCGTCCCGTCGGCCACGATCTTGCCGGCCTTCGGATCGATGGGCAGCTGCGCGGTGATGTTGTTGTAATGCGAGAACGCCACGCTTTGCGAGGAGAGCGGGCACACGGGCGCGTCCGCGGCGTTGCTCGCCTCGATGATGAGGCCGTGACGGTCCTCCACGGCCTGCGGCGGCGTGCCGTCGCCGTGGGAGACCACGGCTTCCACCTGCACAAGCGCATGAAGCGGCAGGTCGGCCACCTGCACCACCGTGCGAGCGGGCAGGTACCCCACGGCGCGCGCGATGCCCGAATCGGGGAAGAAGCGCTTGTACACGCCGTTCACCGCGTCCATGTCGTTAAGGTCGCGCACGAACACGGTGGTTTTGACGATGTCGTCGAACGGCACGTCGATGCTCGTCAGGATGGCTTTGACGTTCCTCAGGCACTGCGCGGTCTGCTCCTCGATGCCGCCGGGGACGATCTGGCCGGTTGCCGGGTCGATGGGCAGCTGCGCGGTGATGTTGTTGTAGTGCGAGAACGCCACGCTCTGCGAAAAGAGCGCGCTCAAAGGCGCGTTCGGCGTGTTGTTGACGTATTTGACCAGATCGCCAGCTTGGGGAGCGCCGGGAATGGTGCCCTCGCCGTTGCTGACGAGCGCCTCCATCTGCACGAGCGCGCCCAAGGGCAGGTCGGCCACCGCGACCGTCGTGCGCGCGGGGACGTAGGAGGCGAACAGCTCCCGGTACGCCTCGTCGACGGCGTCCATGTCCATGATGTCCTTGACGAACACCGTGAGGCGCACCACATCACCCAGCCCGTGCCCGATGCTCTCGATCACGGCCTTGAGGTTCGCAAGGCACTGCGCGGCCTGTTCGCGCGCGCCGCCCGGCACGATCTGGCCGGTTGCCGGGTCGATGGGCAGCTGCGCGGAAAGGTTGTTGTAGTGGGAGAAAGCCACGGTGTGGGAGCACAGGGGGCATGCGGGTGCCGCATCCGTGTTCCGTGCAAGTACTGCGTTGTCGCCGCTCATGTGAATCCTCCTTTTCAGAGTGGTTCGCCTGCGGTGCCCGCGAGGGCTCGCCCGGCCCTTCCCCGCCATGGCGCCGCGCCAAACGGCGCGCCATGCGGGCGGCAGCATTATATCTGCGCACAAAGGACGTTTCGGGCGGGAATGCGGGCGCGTTCCCGCCCGCAGGAGCGATGCGAGGACGCCGCTTGCCGGAAAATATGGAAGGCAGGGGGCGACTATGCGGAAAAGGCGCGCATTCGCCCGGTTTGATGCAGGGCATCCTCGCCCGCCGCTCGCCGATTGGCGGCAAGGCCAAACGGTCAGCGGTCGTTTCGCGCTCCTATGCGGCACCCGAATCGCTTCGAGGCCGCCAGCGTCAGCTTGACCGCGAGGCATCCCGTAGCAACGCCCAAGACGGCGCCCGCCAGAACGTCGCTGGGGTAATGGACGTAGAGGTACAGGCGCGAGAACGCGATGAGGCAGGCAAGCGTCACGGCAGCGATCTTAAGGCCGGTGGCCAGGCGCGTTCTGTCGGGCAGGCAGCACAGCGCCGCTGCGGCGGCGAAGGACACCATGGAGTGGTTCGATGGAAAGGAGCTTCCGAACGGCGGGGGCACCAGCAGGTGGGCGAACCCGTGCGCCAGGAAGGGCCTTTCGCGTCCGAACAGGGGTTTCAGCAAAAACGCGCCGATCACGGCCGCGGCGACGACGGCCACGACGAGCGCGATGCCGAAGATGCGGCGTTTCGGCTGCGCGATGAGCGCCGCCGCCGCGGCAAGCCACACGACGGCGAGGTCCCCCAGGTGCGTGACGGCCACCATGAACGCATCCATGAAAGGCGACCGCGCATGCGCCTGAAGGATGTCGAGAAGGGCCGCGTCCATGCCGTTATCCATTGCGCCGCACGTCGCCGAGCCAGGAGAGAAGACCCGTGCAGCCGGCGAGCACGTCGTCGTAGGTCGCTTCGAAGTCGCCCGTGTACCACGGGTCGGCCACGTCGCGATCCTCGCCGGCGAACTCCAGCAGCTTGCGGCAACGCCCTTCGGCGACGCTTCCCAGCTGGCGGCGCATGTCGCGCATGTTCGCCTCGTCCATGCCCACGAACAGATCCCACTCCCCCGCGTCCGCACGGCGCAGCCGCCGGGCGCGCTTGCCGTCGCAGGAGATGCCGGCCGCTTCGAGCATGCGGCGCGTGCCGGGGTGCACGGGGTTTCCAATCTCGTCGTCGTGCGTGGCCGCGGATGCGATGGAGAACGCTTCTGCCATCCCCCGCTTTCCCACGAGGTCCCTCATGACGAACTCGGCCATGGGAGAGCGGCAGATGTTGCCGTGGCACACGAACAGGATGCGAAGCGGCGCGCTCATCAGACGTCCCCCTTCTCTTTTCCGCCGTCGGCGTCGGGTTCGACCACCCGCTCGTAGATCTCGTAAAGCTCGGGCACGGCGCGCTTGATGCTGACGGGTTTGAACGTCCGCGCGTCCACGAGGCAGTGCGTGCTGCGGCCCGTGCAGCAAGGCTTCGCCGCGTCAAGATCCTGCCCCTGCTTGAACACTTCGTAGGCGTAAACGGTTCGCGTGGGGCGCGACGAGGCGACGCGGGTGCGCACCACCGCGACGTCGCCGTAGCGCAGAGGCTCGCCGTACTCCACCGCAAGATCCACCACCGGCGAAAGATAGCCGGCCTCCTCTACGCGCCGGTAGGGAAAGCCCACCGCCTCCAAAAACGCGGTGCGCGCGTCCTCGAAGTACAGCGGGTAGTTCGCATGGTGGACGATGCCCATCATATCCGTTTCGGCATAGCGTATGGTGATTGGCGTGCAAACCCGCATAGCGCAAGCCCCGTCCTCTCTGATCGGCTACAATGACAGCATGCGCACCATCGTAGCGCATATGGCCGAGGGGCAGCGGACTTTCGCGGAATCACCGTTTAAACCCGGCGGGCACGCGTGCGCCCGCCGCAGGCGCGCAGCACGGGCTTAGGGCGAAGGGCTTCGCGCGGCAGGCCGCCGCCTCGCTTGGAGGCGTTTTGGAAAGCATGATCGCCGCATGGCACCAAGCCCGCGCCTTCTGCGCGCGGGGGCAGCGGAAGCGGCGCGACGAGCAAGGGAAAGGAAGCGGAGGATGAGCGCAGAGGCGCGCGGTTCGATCAAGGGGTCGTCCGAGGGGAAGGGTCCCTCGTGCGGGCGGCTCACGGCGCGCATGGCCATGCAGCTGGCGGCGCCGCACACCTGGCCGGCGGCCATCCTGCCCGTCCTTGTGTCCGTGGCGGCCGCAGCCGTGACGAAGCCGCCCGTGTCGGTGACCATGGCATGCGTGCTCCTGGTCATCTGCGTGCTCATGCAGGCGGCCGTGAACACGTTCAACGACTACTACGATTACGTGAAGGGCGCCGACTCCGCCGACGACAACGTGGACCCGACCGACGCCGTGCTCGTGTACAACAACGTTGACCCGCGCTCGGCAAAGCGGTTGGCGGTGGGCTTTCTGGTGGCGGCGTTCGCGCTTGGAGGCTATGTGATCTGGGTTGCGGGATGGGTGCCGCTCGCCATCGGCGTTGTGGGGGCGGCGTTCACGGTGCTGTACTCGGCCGGCAAGACCCCGCTGTCGTATCTGCCCGTGGGCGAGGCGGTGAGCGGCCTTGTGATGGGCGGGCTTATACCGCTTGCCTGCTACCAGGCGCTCACCGGGACGCTCGATGCGCGGGCGCTTCTTTGGGCTGCGCCCACCATCGTGGGCGTGGGCCTCATCATGATGACCAACAACACCTGCGACGTCGAGAAGGATGTCGAGGCGGGGCGGCGCACGCTGCCCGTGCTGCTGGGCCGCGAGCGGGCGCGGAGGCTCTATCACGGCCTGGTGGCGGCTTGGATAGCCGCCATCGTGGCGATTGTGGCCGCGTTCTTCCCCCATGGCCTGGCGGTGGTGCCGTTCATGCTCCTGGCGGCCTATCCGCTGGTGTCGGCGCTCATGAGAAATCCGCTCTCCCCCGCCTCGCGCATCGGGGCGATGGCTCAGATCTGCGGCGTGAACGTCGCGCTCGGAGCGTTCTACGCCGCAGCCATCCTGGCCGGCGGCGCCGCAGTGACCGTATGACCTTGCGCGCCTGCATGCGGGCGCATGACCGATAGGAGGATCGGTGGAAGGAACCGCTTTCGTCGCCCTGGCGGCATCGATCGTTTCCCTGGCGGCGTTCGCGCTTCTGGCCGTCATGTTCTGGCGCGGATCATGGCTGTTTTTGCTTGCGGGCCGCGCGGGCCGCAAGCAGGAGGGCGACTCCGGGTTTCGCGAGCTTGGGCGGCGCATGGCGGTTGTGATGGCGGCGTGCGCCGCGCTCATGGCCACGCTCGCCGCGTTCCTCGGCACAACGATCGCGGGGCAGGCCGCCATAGCCTCTGCGGCTGCGGCGGTCAGCAACGCGGCGCTTCTCGTGCTGGTGGCGACGGTGATGTGGCTCCTTATTGCGAACAGGCCCAAAGCCGAGGGGCCAAGGGAGGGCGACGGCGCGGACCCCGCCGCCATGGCCGAGCGGATACGCAGGGCGAGCTTCGGGCATTTGCGCCCCGCCACCGTGCTGTTCCTGATAGCCGCGTTGGCCGTGACGGTCGGCGTCGGCGTTTTGGCGGCGTTGTAAGGCCCCAGGATCCAAGGCGAGTCCGGGCGCGCATCCGAGGCGCGTTCGGCCAGCTCGCGCTGAGGCCGTTGCGCGATGCGCGTCAAACCCAGTTCGCCTGACGCGCTTCGCGGCCGGGCGCAGGGCGCCCTAGGTCCGCTTGGTCGCCTCGTCCACGAGATCGATGAGCTCTTGGCGGGAATGGACCCCGAGCTTCGCGTACACGTTGCGCGTGTGGGTGCGCACGGTGTTCCACGACACCTGCAGCCTCTTCGCCGTGGCCGTGGCGTCGTAGCCCATGGCCAGGCAGCGGAACACGTCCATCTCGCGCCTCGACAGCCCGGCGCGGTGCGACAGCTCCTCGATGGCCTTGCCGAAGCGCCCCTTCCTCTCGGGGGGGGGGTCCTCATGGCCGTAGCGACCGACAAGGGAAAGCTCGTCGCCCAGCAGGTCGTCAAGCGTGGCCTCCCCGTCTCCCTCCGTTCTGAACAGGCGGTCGAACTCCTTCTCGGAAAACAGCAGGAACGCGCAGGCGAGCACGGCCACCGCGAGGACGGCGAACAGGAAGATGGAGCCTTGCTCGCCGAGGAGGATGGAGAAAACGTCCACTCCCGCGATCCAGCCCGCGCCCGATCCCACCATGAACGCGCCGTAGCCGAACCCGAACACGAGCACGGCCGATATGCGCCGCTGGTAGACCACGAAGGCCAGGATGCACCACAGCACGAACTCGAACACGATCGACAGGATGGTCACGAGCTGGGTCCACACCAGGTGCGCCACGCCCACGATGGGACAGAACGCGATGAGGGCCACCACGCCCACCATGATGGCGGAATAGATCCTCCCGAAGTCGAACCGCTCCCCCTCCACGCCGACGGCCGCCGCGGCAAAGCCGAGGGCCACCGCGATGCGCAGAAGCATGACCACCCGCGTTCCGTCGAGCGTCACATCGACCGGCGAAGCTTCGACGCACAGGGAGCGCAGGGAGGACACCACGAACGAGAAGACGAACGTCACGGCGACGAGCTTCCAGAACGGCCGCGGCAGGCTTGCATGGTCTTCGGAAAACGGCGCCTCCCCCTCGTCCTCGCATCCGTCGGCGGCGGGCAGCGTGACCGTCGCCGACGCGAGCAACGGCATGCCCGCAAACGCCAGGATGCCCGAGAGCGACGGGCCGCCCGCGATGGGCTGCCAAGACGGAGAGCCGATGACCGTGAAGTAAACGAGGGCGAGCGCCACATGGGAAAAAGCCGTGTAGAGGATGGCGGTGCGCGGCGGCAGGGAGCCGTACAGCAAGCCGCAGCGAAGCCCGATCGCCGCCGTTCCCAGTCCGGTGGCCGCGCAGCCCAGGTAGAACAGCGCCAGCACGGCGGCGTAGGGGAGCTCATGGTAGAGGTAGTACGGCCCGACAAGGATGATGGCCACGCACCCGAGCGAGGCGAGCGCCCCTCCTCCGACGACCGTTCCCGCGCGCTCGACGAACCGGTGCGCGCGGCGCGGCCCCATCGCCGCAAGCGCGAAGGAGGCGCCGAAGGCGACGGTGGACACCATGTACATGATGGATATATTGGTGCCGTCCGTTTCGGTGTCCGACAGCCAGGCGGTTCCGCTGTAAGCGATGTAGGACCAGGCCAGCCACACGCCGAGCGCCAGATACGGCAAGGGCGGGCACGCTTTGACGAGCTTGCTCGTGAAAGAACTCATGGCAGCGGCAAATCCCCTCCCCCTGTGGTTCGCGTCCCGGCTCAGTCCGCCGCCCGCGCGCGGCGGTCGAGCGCCCATCGGAGCGTGCGCAGCGCGAAGTATCCCAGGAACACGACGGAGTACACGGCCACGCTCGCAACCGCGGCGTCGTTTCCGCGCACCGCAGAGGGACCCAGCATAAGCAGCAGGTGCGCGTAGGTCAAGGCGAAGAAGGGATACGCGAGCCGCTGCACTTTCTTCCAAGCATCGGCGTGCATGCGCCGCTTCACGGCGTTGAAGGACGTGAAGCCCAAAACGAGCAGGAGCGCGAGCAGGACGAGCGCGAGCGCGAACGAGGAGGCCACGTTGAGGTTGACCGGCCCTCCTTGCGCGATGCGCGGCGCGTACGAGGCCAGGTAGGCCGCCATGTGCCCAAGCGACAGTATCCATGCGACGATGGACAGCTCGGCGCGCACGGCCTTGAGCCACCGGTGCGGCCGCGACTCCTGCGGAAGCACGCCCACGTACATGACCACCGTGAAAAGCGCGAGCGGAAGCAGGCACTTCTGGACGAGCAGGAACAGCGCCACCCACACGTCCCGTGGCATCTCCCACGCGCCTGCGGCAAGGTAGGCCGCGTCGACGGCCACGGCCAGCGCGTAGAACGCCGGCGGGCAGGCTTTGAGCGGGTTGCGCAGGGCGAAGCATGCGGCCACCGTGCATACGAGAACGAAAGCGAACGTCATAGCGATGCCAGCTCCTCTCCCATCTCGTCAAGCACTTCGACGTCGAACAGGAAAAACCCCTTGCTCATGGAGAGCACGCCGCGGTAGAAGGGCGTTTTCAGGATGTGCAGCGCCAGCTCCTCGAAGTCGTCGAACCACGACAGCACGTGGTCGCGCAGCACGTTTTTCGACAGCTCGATCTGGGCGCGGGCCTCTGCGGCGTCGCCCGTGTCGAGCGCGCGGAGGGCGCGCTCGGAGAGGACGGCCATGAACTCCAAAAGAAAGGACAGGTGGTCGTCAGGGTAGTCGAACCCCTGCGCGCGCTCGATGCGGTTTCGCCTGAACAGGCGATGCACCTTGTGGTACGCCTCCTGGAACAACAACCCCTCATCGCTTGAGAACACCGATTCGTAGGGCACCGCGTAGCGCCCCTCCCAAGACGATGTGCCGGCGAACGCGGCCGTGAAGTCCACCGCAAGGTCCTGGCGCGTGCCCGAATCGGGTCGTGCGAGCGCACGGCGAACGTCGCGCGCTCCCTTGTCGAACAGCTCGTGGATGCCCTCGTAAGCGCTCAGGTCCATCGCCGCGATGGCGTCCACCTGCTCTTGCGAAAGCGGTTTGAAGTACAGTGCCGCGAGGGCGTCGTAAAAGGCCGCACGTCCCTCAAGCGCCTCGCGCATCCCGTCCCTGATTGCTTCCCGTTCCATCCGATCCTTCTCTCCCCCTCCCCGACGCGCCCCTCAGGTGCTTGCGAAGCGAAAGGACCCGCCCGGCAGGCCATGGGGAGGGGGCCGGCCTGCCGGGGAGCCGCACGGAGCGGCGGAGGGCTACTTCACGAAGCGGTCCGTCGTCACGGGATCGTCCTGCCACGTCGCCGTCTTGGCCGAGAGGATGTAGACCGTCGCCGGCGCAAGGCCGTGCTCGTCGGCCAGATGATGGCAGTTCTCCTCCCCTGCCGCCGCGACGGCCTTGGCCGCCGGGCTGTCGGGGTCGTCGAGGTCGCCGAAGTAGCGCGCGCCGCAGCAGCAGTTGTGCACGCAGGCCGGCTCCCAACTCTCGTCCTCGTGGCGCTGGAAGCACAGCGTGCATTTCTCCACCACGTTCGTGTTCGGGTTGAGCGTGCGCACGTTGTACGGGCAGCCGGCAAGGCACGACTCGCAGCCGATGCACTCCTCCGAGTTCACGAGCACCACGCCCGTCTCCTCGTCGCGGTACGACGCGCCTGTGGGGCACACCTCGATGCAGCCCGGGTTCTCGCACTGCTGGCATTGCAGGGGAAGCCAGTACTGCTCGATGTCCGGGAAGGTGCCCACAGGGCCCACGGCGTGCACGCGGTTGTAGCACACGCCGAGGTCGACGTTGTTCTCAAGCTTGCAGGCCGCTATGCAGCTGTCGCATCCGCTGCAGCGGTCCAAATCTACGACCAGGCAGTTTCTCATCAGAACACATCCTCCGTCCGGGCTTCGGCCTTCATTTCGTCACTGGGCAGGAACGGCGCGAACTCCTCAGGCTCCACCCACACGTTCGCGGGCCGCTCGGATTTCTCGATCCTCACCGTGAAGCCGCGATTGGTGTAGGATCCGTACACCTCGTTGAAGGGGGCGTCGTTTTTCGTCAGCACGTTCACGTTGCACTCGCGCCATCCGGCCGTGGGGTTGGCCTGCGACTCGTCATAGCACTCGGGGTTCCAGAAGCGCTCCATCCACACGGTCCTCGGGTTCACGCCCTCGGTGAGGTAGGCGCGCGCATGCACCTCGCCGCGACGGCTCGACACCTTCACCCAGTCCATGTGCTCGATGCCCAGCTCGGCGGCGCTTCGCGGATTGATGCGGATCTCGGCCGTGGGGAACAGCTCGCGGGACAGCGCGGCGTGGCGCATGGTGCCGTGGTGGAAGTACGGCACGCGGCCCGACGTGAGCACGAAGGGGTACTCCTCGTCCGCGAGCGGGCTTTCGGCCGGCTCGATGTAGGCGCAGATGGGGCTGTAGTCCTCGCACGCTTCCTGCGGCTTCGGATAGCAGAACGGGTAGCCCGTGCGCGCCAGCTTGAGCAGGATCTGGCAGTAAACCTCCACTTTGCGCGACTCGGTGCCGAAGCCCGCCGGCAGGCCGTCGTCAACCACCGTTTCGTGCTGACCGTAGTGGAAGTAATCCTCTTCGGGCGTGACGTAGGGAACGTACCGATCGGTGTCGGCCACCAGCTCGTCCCAGCTGGGCGCGTGCAGCGTCTCGGCTACGCTCGCCTTGACCTCCTCCTCGGTGGCGTTGCCGATGTAGCCCGGCACCAGGCCCGGAAGCTCCCCGCCCATCTTCTCGCGGCATTTCGCCACCACCTGCGCGGCGGGGATGGAATGCGACACGGTCTCGCCGATGTGCACGCACTCGTTCTGCAGCCACTGGGTGTTGAGCTGGGTCATGTTCACCATGGGTTCTTCCAGCCACTCGCGCACGGGGAACACGAGATCGGCCGCCTCCACGTGGAAGGAGGTGAGCATGGGATACTGCCCTATGATGTAATCGATCTCGGGAAACACGTCGTACCACGACTTCGCGTTGCCTAGCATGGCCAGCTTGTTGCCCGACATGTCGAACCACACGCGCGGCTTGTAGGGCTCGCCCGTGGCGATGGCCTGGCGCACCGTGGGGATATGGCTGTGGCACCAGGCGTAGAGGCCCTTGTGGTCCTTCATGCCCAAGCGGTCGATGAGCAGCTGGTTCGCAAGCTCTTGCTGGGGGTTCTCCTCGCCCAGCTTCTTGGAGCGCTCCTCGTTCTCGGCATCGCTCATGCCCACCACGGCGCCGATGCCGTACATGTCGGAGAACATGCCGTCGAAGCCGTTGTTGTAGGTGACGGGGCGCTTCGTGGGAGGCGCGCCCGCCGCGCCGTACTGCGTCATGGTGCAGCCGGGTTTGTTGATGTAGCCCATGACGGCGTCCAGGCCCATGCAGCCGAGCGGCACCTGGGAGGCCGACTCGGTCATGTCGGAGGCCACTCCGTTGCAGATGCCCGCCACGCCCGCCTCGGCGTAGAGCCTGACGGCCTCCTCTATCTTGTCGGCTTCAAGCCAGCAATTCTCGGCAGTGCGCTCGAGCGTCCACGGTTCGGCTTCCTCGCGGTATATCTGGCCGGCCGTCTTGTAGGCCTTGCCGTTGAACTCCCCTTGCCAGAAGATCTCCGGATCCACCGCCGCATCCGCGGGAGCGGAGAACTCGAAGGGCGCCACGGCGTTCGTCTTGAGGTCGTAGCACACGTAGGCAGGGGTGTTCTCGGGCGTGGACTGCTTGAAATCGGGGAACAGCTCCTGGGCTTTGACCGGCAGCTTCGTGTCGGGATCGATGAGAAACGGCAGGTTCGTCCAGTACTTCGTGAACTCCTCGTCGTAGAGTTTGTTCTCGAAGATGTAGCGGAACCAGCACAGCAGAAGGCCTGTGTCGGTGGCCGGGCGCACCGGCAGCCACACGTCGGCTTTCACTGCGTCGGGCGAGAAGTTGGGGTCGACCACGATGGTCTTCACGCCCTTGGCGCGCAGCTCGGCCATGCCGCGGCCGGACTCGGCCGTTTGGCTGACGGAGGGCTGGGCGCCCCACAGCACCACGACCTCGGCCTTGTTGTCGTCGCCCGTGCGGAATATCTCCTGCACGGCGTTGTCGGCGATGGACTGGTCGTTGCCGCCGTAGAAGAGCTTGGAGAGGCTCCAACGCGGCAGGTAGCACTGTGCGCAGCCCGGCTCGAACACGGTGGGCGAGCCGAACGCCATGGGCAGCGTCATGGCCTCCATGAACGAGTAGGATCCGCCGCCGCCGACGCTCGCGAAGAACGCGTAGGGGCCGTACTTGTCGATGGCGTCGCAGATGTGCGTCGCCGCCTCCTCCACCGCCTCGTCCCAGCTGATGACCTCCCACTTGTTCTCGCCGCGCTCGCCGGCGCGCCTGAGTGGGTGCAGGATGCGCCGGGGGCTGTACATGGTGTGCAGCTGGTTCAGGCCCTTGATGCACAAACTCCCGCGGCTCACCGGCGCGTCCGGGTCGCCTTCCAGCTTCACGACGACGCCGTCTTGCAGGTACGCGATGGCCGGGCACATCTGGATGCAGCCGTGGCACGAGGTCTTCATGCGGACGAGGCCCTCCTCGGCGCCCCCGTCCTGGCCTTGCTGCTCGGGGGCCTCCTGGATGCAGCCCGAAAGCGACGCGCCGAACGCCGCCGCCGCGCCCGCCAGCGCGGACGCCTTGACGAAGCTTCGCCGTGTCAACGTGGTTTCCACCATGTCCTCAACCTTTCTCCTCATTCGCTTCCGTCCTCTCTCGCCTTCCGTTCCCTCAAAAACGCCCTTCCCTCCTCTGTCGCGGTCCAACCGTCATCCCAAACAAGGGCGCCGCAGCGCTCCAGTTTGTCCACAAGCACGCTTGGCTGCATGGTGAGCCGGGTGCCGTCGATGGCCGTCTCAAGGACGGGCCGCCCGCGCAAAAGCCCGACCACTTCGCCGTAGGTGCGCGGCTTCTCGGCCGCGAACGCGAGCAGCTCCAAGTAAGCGGGCGCGCGATCGGGCGAGAGCTGCAGAAGCTCTTCGAGGCGGGCACGCGGACGGTGCCTCTCCACGAAGCGCGCGCCCGCCTCGGTCGTGCGGTAGGCGATGGAGGCCGCAAGGTCGCTTGCCTCGTCTTCGCCAAGGCCCTCCATGCGCTTTGGGGTGATGGCCGCGTCGTCGGCGTCGTACTCTTTGCGCTCAAGGCCATGGGCTCGCACGAGCGTTTCGGCCATGCGGCGCTGGTTCTGCGTGGCGCCCCTGAACTCGGGCCAGGAGGCTATCTTGCGCTCCATGTCCTCAAGCGCGCGCTCTTCAGCGCAGTAGGCGAGGATCTTGTAGAGCACCTCGCGATTGAGCGGATGCCTTGCAACGGCCTCCTCAAGCGCGGCGAGCTTCTCTTCCGGCGAGAGCGCGGCGAGTTCGCCAAAGGCGTCGTCATCCGACACGTCAGTGCGCGCCGGGTCGGTCAGGCCGTTTTCCCGCGGATCGCGGCCGGGCTCCTCCCCTGCCGCGCGGATCGGTGCGCTTTGCATGAGCGCGTCCCTCCTTTCGGCCTCGCTGTCAGCATCGACAGAGAGAACTTTAGGAAGCCGCCGCGCCTCCGGCCAGCCGCATTATGGATGAAAGATGGAGAAATCGACGCCGAATTTCTCACGCAAAATGCGTGAGTCCTGTATTTTACCTGTTCAGAGACGTATCATTGCCAGTTTATCTGCACGAGGTCCTTGAGCGTGCCAGGCAGGGTCGCCACGTCGAAGGACGCTAACAGCTCTTCGGGGGTGGCGGGATCGCAGGTGGGGGCGAGCCCTGTGAGGCCGGCGATGTGCCCGATCACGCCCGCCGGGGTTTTGAAGCGCGCAAGGAGGGCGTCAAGCGAGGCGTCGCGGTCGCGCTTGGAGAGGCGCCGGTCGCGCTCGGAGGTGATGAGCGGGATGTGGGCGTAGGACGGGTGCGGCAGGCCGAGAAGCGTTTGCAGGTGCATCTGCTGGGGCGTGGAGCACAGAAGGTCCACGCCGCGCACCACCGAGTTCACGCCCTGGGCGGCATCGTCTACCACCACGGCCAGCTGGTAGGCGAAGGCGTTATCCGAGCGGCGCACGAGGAAGTCCCCGCAGTCGCGGGCAAGGTTCTGCGCGTAGGGGCCTTGGACAAGGTCGTCGAAGGCCACCGTCGCGTCGGGCGCGCGCCGACACTGCGCCGGGGTGCGCGTCTGCGCGCGCAGGGCGCGCTCGGCATCCGTGAGGGCGCGACACGTTCCGGGGTAGACGGGTTTCTCGCCGCGGTGCGGCGCCGAGGCCGCATGGAGGTCGGCGCGCGTGCAGAAGCACGGGTACACAAGCCCGCGCTGTTTAAGCGACTCGAAAGCCGCGCGGTACGCCTCGTCGCGATCGTGCTGGAAGTAGGGGCCCTCGTCCCACGTGAGGCCCAACGCCTCGAAATCGCGCCGCACCGCGTCGACGAACGCGGGCTTCGAGCGCTCGCGGTCCAGATCCTCGATGCGCAGCACGATGCGCCCGCCCTGCGACTTCGCCACAAGCCACGCCGTCAGGGCCGCGAACACATTGCCCGCGTGCATGCGCCCCGTCGGCGACGGCGCGAACCGCCCCACCACGGGCTTTGCTATTTTGCCATCTACGTTAATCATAAAAAGCAGGTGGCGTTCGCCGAAGCCGGCGAAGCCGTCGGGACACTTAGGGTTGCCCCGCTCCTCGCTCGGATGCGCAAGAGGCAAGGCGGGGCATCTTTTGGCCGGCCGCAGCGCCGGTTGGCCCCTCCAAGCGTCAGGTAGCCGAGGTCCTCCTATCCTCCACATGCTTGGCCTTGCCCGTGGTGCGCTCGATGCCGCCAGGCTCCACCAGGCGCACGTTCACCCCCACGAGAAGCACGCCTTTCAGGCGCTCCGCGATGGCGCGGCGCAAAGCCTCCATCTCCTCGAAGGAGTCGCTGAACGCCTCGGGCTTGAGTTCGGCGTGCACGGTCATGCGGTCGAGGCCGCCCTCGTTGTCCACGACGATGCGGTAGTGGGGCGTGACGCCCTCGATGCCGGCCAGCACGTCCTCCACCTGCGAGGGGAACACGTTCGTCCCGCGGATGATGAGCATGTCGTCGGAGCGCGAGCGCACCTTCTGCATGCGGGCGGTCGTGCGGCCGCATGCGCAGGGCTCGGTGATCACGCGCGTGAGGTCGTGGGTGCGGTAGCGCAGCACGGGGATGGCCTGCTTGCCGAGCGGCGTGAGCACAAGCTCGCCCATCTCGCCGTCCGGCACGGGTTCGCCCGTTTCGGGATCCACGACCTCCCACAGGAAATGGTCTTCGGCGATGTGCTGCATGTCGCGGCTGGCCAAGCACTCGCCCGACACGCCCGGTCCCATGACCTCGGTCAGGCCGTAGTTGTCGGTGCACACGATGTGCATGCGGCGCTCGATCTCGGCCTTGAGGCCCGGCGGGCACGGCTCGCCGCCGAAAAGCCCCACGCGCAGCGTGGACGCCTCCCAGTCAAACCCCAGCCGCTCCCCCACCTCGCACATGTGCAGCGCATAGGAGGGCGTGGCCACGAGCACCGTGGTGCCGTAGTCCTCTATCATGGCGATGTGGCGCTCGGTGTTGCCCGAGCCTGCGGGGATCATCATGCAGCCGAGCTTCTGCAGGCCGTAGTGCAGCCCGAAGCCGCCGGTGAACATGCCGTAGCCGAAGGCCATCTGCGCGCGGTCGCCCGGCACCACGCCCGCCATCTGCACGAGGCGCATGATGCAGTCGGCCCATAGGTCCATGTCGTGGGCGTTGTAGCCCACCACGATGGGCTTGCCCGTGGTGCCCGACGAGGCATGAAGCTCCACCACCTCGTCAAGCGGCACGGCGAACAGGCCGTAGGGGAAGGTCTCGCGCAGCACGGACTTGTCCGTGAACGGAAGCTTGCGCACGTCCTCAAGCGTTTTGATGTCCGCAGGCGACACGCCGCGTTCGTCCATGCGCGCGCGGTACCACGGCACGCGCGCATAGGTCCACGCCACCTGCTCGATGAGGCCGGCCAGCTGGATGGCGCGGATGCGTTCGCGCGAGGCGCATTCGACGGAGGGGTTGTGAATGGGCAGGCCCGAGAAGTCGCCCGCAGCGGCGGCGGCCAGCGCCGCGCCTTTCACGGCAAGGTCGGTCACGGCGCTCACCGCCCGTCCGTCGAAGCCAGGGGCTCGGCCAGCTCCTCCTGGCCCACAAGCTCAACCGGCTCGCCCGCCAAAAGCTCTTCTGCCCGCGCGAGGTCTTTCACCGACAGCACGATGAACGTGGAGATGAGCGAGTAGCTGTACGTCACGTTCACGCCGCAGTCGGCCATGACGCCCATGACGCGCGCCAGCTCTCCCGGCTCGTCGGCAAGGCGCAGGCACAGCACCTCGCTGGCCGTGGCGGCCGCGCCCATGTCCTTGAGCACGCCCATGGCGCGCTCGGGATCGTCCACCACGAAGCGCACGATGCCGTAGTCGCCCGTGTCCGAGGCGCAGTAGCCGCGCACGCTCACGTCCGCCGCCACGAACGCGTCGAGCACGCGGCGCAGATGCCCAGGACGGCTTTCCAGAAAGACGCTGATCTGGCGCACGCTCATGCCCGATCGCCCCCTTCCCCGCCATCCGCTTCCCGGGCGAACGCCAGGCCTGCGCGGAACGCCTCCAGGTTCGCCTCCACCGTCTTAGGCGGCACGCGGCGCGCTATCACGCGCTCCCAGGCGTCCTGCGGGAAGTCCAGGCGGCTGGCAAGTGCGCCCAGCAGCACGACGTTCACCGACTTGGGACTGCCCGCCTCGCGCGCGATGGCGCCCGCCGGAATGAGCGAGGCGCCCGCCTCGGCAAGCCGCTCCCGCGCGCGTTTCGGCATGGAGGCGCGCCCGGTGAGCACGGGCAGCGGGCGGATGGACTCGTCGGCCGCCAGCAGGTAGCCGCCCTCGCGCACGCAGGCCAGGTTGCGCAGCGCCTCGGTGGTTTCGAAGGCCACCACGCAGTCGGCGCACCCGGGGTCGCTCACCATGGAGCGCACGGCTTCGCGCCCGAAGCGCACGACGGTGGTCACCGCGCCCCCGCGCTGCGACATGCCGTGGATCTCGGACACCTTCGCATCGTAGCCGGCCTCCAGGGCCGCATGCGCCAGAAGGTCGGCGGCCAGGACGGTGCCCTGCCCGCCCACGCCGCACAGAAGCACGGTGGTCGCGCTACTCATGAAAGCCTCCCTTCTCCTCCTCGGGCCGCACGATGGCGCCGAAGGCGCAGTACTGGGCGCACTGCCCGCAGCCGATGCACTGCACAGGATCGATGAGCGCCCGCCCGTCCTCCTCCTTGGCGATGGCCGGGCAGCCCAGCGTCGGGCAGACGCCGCAGGCCGTGCACGCGTCGGTCACGGCGTAGGCCGGCAGGCGGCGCCGGTCGATGAGCACGCAGGGGCTGCGGAACACGAGCACCGAAAGCTCCGGGTTGGCCACGGCCTCCTTGAGCGCGCGCCGCACCGCCTTCGCGTCGTTCGGGTCGACCGTGCGCACGTCCTCCACGCCCAGGGCGCACACCACGCCCTCGAGGTCGAGCTCGCGCGAGGGGCGCCCCTGCAGCGTCTCGCCGTTGAAGGGGTTGCCCTGGCGGCCGGTCATGGCTGTGGTGCGGTTGTCCAGCACGCACACGGTGCCGCCGCCTTTGTTGTACACCGTGGACATGAGCGCCGACAGGCCCGAGTGTGCGAAGGTGGAGTCGCCGATGACGCCCACGACGGGACGGTGCTCGATGCCCGCCCAGGCCAGCTCGAAGCCGTGCGACATGGACACCGACGCTCCCATGTCCACTGTGGTGTCCATGGCCGAAAGCGGCGGCAGAGCGCCCAGCGTGTAGCAGCCGATGTCGCCTGTGACCACGGCCTTCATGCGCGAAAGCTCCTTGAACACCAGGCGGTGCGGGCATCCTGCGCACAGCGCCGGAGGGCGCGCCGGCACGTCGTTGGGCGCCGGGGCGTGCGCGGGCTCCTCGAACCCGAACGCCGCGCGCACCGCGCCCGGCGAAAGCTCGCCGTCGCGCGGCAGGGGGCAAGGCGTCGAAGACACCTCCACGCCAAGGGCGCGCACGCTCTCCAACAGGTATTCCGAGGCCTCCTCCACCACGTAGAGCCTCTTCACGCTGGCGGCGAACGCGCGCAGCGCCTTGGCGGGCAAAGGCCAGGTGCAGCCCAGCTTGAACACGCTCGCTTCCGGCAGCGCCTCCGCCACGTGCTGGAACGCGGCTCCCGCGCACACCACGCCCACATCGTCCCCGCGGCGCACAACCTCGTTGTAGGGGCACTCCTCCGCCCAGGCGCGCAGCGCGTCCACCCGCTCAAGCTGCGCTTTGCGGCGCGGCTTGGCGAAGGCCGGCATCATCACCCACTTGGTCGGATCGCTTTCGTAGGGCGCAAGCGGCGCCTCGACGCGCTCCCCGGGCTCCACCGGGGTCTTCGTATGCGACACGCGCACCGTGGAGCGGACGAGCACCGGCACGTCGAAGCGCTCGGACAGCTCGTAGGCTTCGCGCGCGAAGCGCAGCGCCTCGGCCGAGTCGGCGGGCTCGAGCATGGGGATGTGAGCCGCGCGGGCGTACCAGTGGCTATCCTGCTCGTTTTGCGACGAGTACATGCCCGGGTCGTCGGCGGCCAGGATGACCAGCCCGCCTCCCACCCCCGTGTACGCGGCGGTGAACAGCGGGTCGGCCGCCACGTTCACGCCGACGTGCTTCATCGTGGACAGCACGCGCGCGCCCGCGGCCGAGGCTCCCACGGCCACCTCCACGGCCACCTTCTCGTTCACGCACCACTCGGCGTACACGCCGTCTTTGCGCGCGAACGCCTCCATCGTCTCGGTGGAGGGCGTGCCGGGGTAGGCCGTGCCGATGCGCGCGCCCGCCTCCCACGCCCCTTGGGCGATGGCCTCGTTGCCTGACATCAGTTCCATAAAGGGTATCCTCCTTGCCTGCTGGCCCGCAGGGAATTATACGGCAAAGCGCGCCGCCTGAACCGGTTGGACGCCCAAGACCGTTTCAAACGGCGCGCTTCGCGCCGCGACGCGCGACAAGCGCGCCGCTCGGGGGCCGCAGGGAGGTCATTCCTCCTTGTAGACAAGGCAGAACGCGCCCACCTGGATGACGTCGCCGTCGCGCAGAAGGCGCGCGTCCACGTTCTCGTTGTTCACCCACACTCCGTTGAACGAATTCGCGTCGCGAATGAGGTAGCCGCCCTCGTCCGGCTCCACGGAGGCGTGCTCCCGCGACACCGTCATGTCGTTGAGGAACACGTCGCACTGAGGGCTGCGTCCGATGGACAGCGCCCGGTCGCCCAGCTGGAAGCTCACGCCGGTCTGCGGGCCGCGCACCACATGGAGGACGGCCGCCGCCTGCGGGCGCGCGTGCTCCTCCAGGGCCTCCCCCGCAAGCGCCACCGGCTCGAAGCGCTGCGTGCTGCCGAACAGTTTGAACCCGCACAAGGGGCAGGCCGGCACCTGCTCGTCCACCGGGCTGTTGCAAACGGGGCATACCGTGCTCATATCAGCTCCTTCCTTCGGCGCGCCTAGGAGGCGGAGGCCGTCTTGTCGACCACGAGCGGCGTTTGGTTGAGCGTCACGGACTCCGCCGTCTGGCTCTGCCCGGAGAATCCGCGCCAGAGCCGGTCCCACCACACGCCCACGCCCTCGAGGAAATCGGGGGCGGCCACGTCCTCGCACGCCACCAGGTCCATGGTGGCTATCACGGCGTTGCGCTGCTTGAAGGTGATCGTGCCCACCTTGTCGCCCGCGTGCACGTTGCCGCTCACTTCGTCGAACTCAAGCGACTGGCTCACGTTGCCGTTCAGATCGAAGATCGTCGCGGCCGCGTCCGGGTCGGAAAGCGTCGCCTTCACCGTTTTGTCTATCCAGCCCGTATGGGCGACCTCCGCCACCACCGGCACGTCCCGGCCGTTCATGGAGGCGGTTTGCGTGCTGTTGGCCAGCGGGTAGCTCACCTCGTGCTCGTAGACCCACTCGCACAGGGTCATGGCGTCCTGGAAACGCTGCGCCTCGGAGGAGGAGTTGATGACGATGGCGTAAAGCTCCTTGCCCCCGTTGTTCGCAGCGCCCGCGAACGACGCCCCGGCAAGGGCCGTGAACCCGGTCTTCACGCCGATGGCGTGCTCGTAGATGTCGAAGAAGCCGTCGGTCGTCTCCAACGAGATGCTGGCCGGAACTCCCCCGCGCTCCACTTCTATGACGGTGTCGCCCTGGGAGACGGCGGCGCGGAACGTCTCGTTCTGCATGGCGCGCCTCACCACCTTCGCCACGTCGGAGGCCGTGCTGTGCAGGTTGCCCGCGTAGGCGTCGAAGTCCAGCCCGTGGGGGTTCTCGTACACCGAGTCGACGCACCCCAGCTCGGCGGCCGTGGCGTTCATCTGGGCGACGAAGGCGTCCTGCGCCGTGTCGCCGCCGGCGACTCCGGCGGCGAGCAGCGCCGCGCCCACCGTCTCGGCTATGGCCACGGCGGCGTCGTTGCCGGAGGGGACGAGCAGCGCCGTGAGCGCGGTCCCCAGGTCCATGACGTCGCCCGCCTGAAGGCCCGCCGACGACTCGCCCACCGCCGCGGCCTCGGCCGACACCGTCACCGGGGTGTCGAGGGACACCAGCCCCGCGTCCACGGCGTCAAGCGCCACCAACCCGGTCATGATCTTGGTGATGGAGGCTATCTGGGTGGGCGAGGAGGCGTTGCGCTCGAAGTACACGGTGCCCTCCGCGTCCATGACGACGGCGTACTCGGCGTCGATGCTGGGGCACTGCGCAACGGACAGGCCGCGGGCGTCCACCGTCTGCCCGTAGACGATATCCGCCTTGCGGACGTCGGCGAACGCCGCGGGCGCGGCGGCGCAGGACAGCGCGAGCGAAAGGGCGAGCGCGCAGGCGAGGGCACGGCCCTTCGCTTGCGCGGCGATATGTCGGAGCATGCTGATGCGTCACCTCTTCTTTCTTGCGACGGCGCGGACGGCCCTTTTTCCCACGCGGCCGATCAGGCGGCGTCCGGGCCCTTCACCACGACCTCCGTCACCGGGTCGTACACCGAATGGAAGGCGTCCTCCCTCACGATCAGGCCCTCCTCGTCCTCCACCGTGCGGATGACCGTGATGGTGCTGCCGTCGGTTCCGCGCGTCTTGACGTAGCTTGTGCCGGGGGCGAGCGACTCGTCGATCTGCGTCTTGGTCGAGTAACTCTCGCCCGCGTCCCACTCTCCGGTGGCGGAGGACACCCGGTAGCCGGGGTCCACGCCGTACAGTGTAGCCGTTACCGACCCCTCGGTACAGGCGAGCCGCACCAAAACGTCGCTCGCTCCGTCGTTTTCCCATACGAGGTCCAAATCCGGCCAGCTGACGGCGGCGTCGCGGCCTGCCGGGTAGCTGGATATGTAGAGCGAGTGGTTGTGGCGGGTGATAACGGGAAAGCCCGACTCGTACACCGCGTTGAACACCGTGGTGGCCACCTGGCAGATGCCGCCACCAACGGCGTCTTCGTACTCGCCGTCCACGATGGCGCCCGCGCCCAAGAAGCCCGCCTCCTCGTTGCACTCCCCCGCCGTGCCGTTGAACGACCATCGCTCTCCGGGCGCGACGACGGAGTCCGACAAAAGCTCGGAGACGAGCGCGATGTTGTGGTTGCGGTTCTCGGTGCCCGCGCCGGTGGTGAACTCGGTGGTGAACGAAGAGATGGTGCCGATGATCCCCAGGTCCATGGCCTCGTCGAACGAAAGCTCGGTGGGGGCCGTGCCGGTTGCTATGGACACCTCCGCCGGCGTCCCGAGGCGCGCGTCGTCCGACGAGGCGAACGCCTTGCCGCCTTCGCCGAACAGGGCGGCGTCAAGCTGGCGCACGGCATCGGCGACCAAAGGGATGCTTCCCGTCCCGTCGGTCCGCACCTTGACGCCCTCCTCGTTCGCCTCGAAGGTCACGTGGATAGGGTCGCTGTCGTCGACGCCCTCCACGTGGGAGAGCAGAAGCGGCTTGGCGCGGGACTCGTCCACGTAGGCGACGAGCGCATGGGCATCGCCGCGCTCCTCCACCCGCGTCGACACCCATGCGCCCACGTCGGCGGCCGACGCGTCCCACGACGATCCGGCGTAGGCGAACCGCGCTCCGTCGCCGATGGCGCGGTTCACGCTGTCGGCGACGGCCTGGGCCGCCGAGGCGTCGATGCGCAGCGGCGCGTGCTCGGCATGGGCGACGAACGATCCCGTCCCGTCGCCGTTTTCAAGGAGGGCGTCGTCGAACAGGCGCTTGAGATCATCGCGATCGACCATGGAGCCGTCGTGCCCCTCGGTCACGACGGCCGTGCCACCTTCCACGGACACGCCGTAGTCGACGCGGGGGTTGCCGATGGCGGCGTCTATGTCGGAGGCCAGCTGCTCGACGGCATCCGCGCCGTAATCGGCGCGGACCTCCACCGTGTGGCCGGCGAACAGGGCGCCCAGGCGCGCGAAGAGGCCTCCCTGCTCGCGGCCGATCCGCACCGCCTCCTCGGCGAGATCGCGCGCGGGAAGCGATGCGCCCAACGTTGAGGCGTCGGCTTTCCAGGCCACTTTGTTGGCCTGGGCCTCCTCGACCGCCAGCTGCTCGGCCAGCGCCGCGTCCTGCGCGGCGGCCAGCTCGTCGTTCACGCGCGCCTCGGCCTCCTCGCTGGCGTAGACCACCACGCTCCCGCCCGCCAGGCGCGCCGCGTACGCTTCGTTGACAAGCGCCTCTATCTCATCCGCCGTCTTCCCCGCGGCGTCCACCTCCCCCACGCGCACGCCTGGGTAAGCCTTCCCCACGTTCAGGATGAAGTCCGCTGCGCCGCCTACAAGCAAGACGCCGGCTAGGACGAACGCGATAAGCGCCACCCTGCTGCGGGAGGCGAGCGAGACGATGAGCCGCGCGAGAAAGACGAGCGCCTGCCCAATCAGCCCCAAAAGCGCGAGCAGCGCCTTGCCGAGAATCCGCAGGACGGATAGCGCGGGGTTTTCGCGGGAGGCGGCGCGGGAAGCCTCCTTCGTCCACAGCGAGGGCGACTCCCACGAGCGCGAGGCGGCACCTCGCAAGGCGCGGGCGCGCGGCGATGCCTCTCGGGAAGAGGAGGAGCGGGCGTAGCGTGCGCCTTGCGAACCGTCGCGGGGGGTGGTGCGGACGGAGGGGCGCCGCGCGGGACGCGACGACGCCGCGCGGGACGGACGTTCCTGCGCAGGGCTTCTGCGCGAGGGGGCGCTTCTCCGCTCGCGGCCGTTCATCGGCAACCGCCCGTCTTCGTCCGCGAGCCGGCCAAGCGCATGGCGCCCACCCCCGCGCGCACGTAGTACGCCGTGGTGGCCAGGGACAGGACAAGCCCCGCGTATGCGAACCAGATGCCCCACGAGCAGGGATCGGCGCCCCAGCCGGGCAGCCATGCAGCGTCGAGGACGCCAAGTCCGGGCACCAAGGGCCAGTTCAGAAGCAGGCCGGCGAATCCGATGTACAGAAGCGTGGTCGCCACCTTCCCGGGATAGACGACGGCGACGCGCGCATGGAAGCGCTTGAGCAGAAACGCCCCGCCGAAAAGCAGGAGCGCGTCGCGCGCGAGCACCACGGCGACGATCCACAGCGGAAGGCGCCCCACCGCCAGCAACCCGACGACGCCCGAGATCATGAGGATGCGATCGACGGCGGGATCAAGCAGCTGACCCAGCTTGGACACTTGGTTTGTTCGACGCGCCACCTGGCCGTCCACCCAATCCGTCCCAGCCGCCAACGCGAACAGGAGTGTGGCCGCAAGATCGAACCCGTTCAGCAGCAGGACGAGGAACACCGGGACAAGGCAGAGGCGCACGGCCGAGATGACGTTGGGTGCTGTGAGCACCTTGTTGGTCACCTGCTGGCCTTCCTGCGCAGCGTTGCCGCCCGTCTCGCCCATGTCGCCTTCCTGTCCGTCGTCGTCCGTTCCAAACGGATGCGGGCGCACGTCGCACGCGCGCCCGCATCCGTTTCGTCGGTGCTCAATTCTAACAGGTCGACCCGGCTTCGCCGGCGAGCCGCTCCCCGCTTCAACATCATTTCCATGCCCGCAAAGACGCAAGACGGCGCTTCCGCTTCGGGCGGCGGCCTTAGGCGCTCTTCTCGGCAGGAGGCACCTTGAAGGAGTCAGCGTGCTTGGAAGTGGCCGGAGGCGCGTAGGTTGGCTCCATGGTCAGGCACGACTTGGGGCACTCGCGCACGCAGCTGCCGCACTGAACGCAGCGGAAGCGGTCGATGCTCCAGGTTCGGTCGGGCTTGCTCACCGTGATGGCGCCGCAAGGGCAGCGCTTCTGGCAGATACCGCACAGGATGCAGTGCGCCACGTCGTTCTCCACGTGCCCTTTGAGGCCCGGCGGCGGCGTTTTGACCTGGGCGGGGTACTGGACGGTCTCAGGCTGCTTGAACAGCCCGCCGAGGGTCATCTTCCCGAGCTTGAATCCTCCCATGGCCATCCTACCTTTCCGTGCAGCTGATGCAGGGGTCTATGGTGAGCACGATCATGTTGACGTCGGCCAAATCGCAGCCGGCCAGCGCCGTGGTCATGCCCGCCAGGTTCTGGGACGTGGGCGTGCGCATGCGCATGCGCTCCAGGTACTTCGTGCCGTTGCCGCGCGCGTAATAGTAGCATTCGCCGCGCGGCTGCTCCACCACGTTGGCCGCCTCGGCTCCGGCTGCAGGAGAGCCCTTCACGGGCACCGCGATGTCCCCGGCGGGGATCTTGGCGATCATCTCCTCTATAATGTCGATGGACTGCAGGACCTCGAGCGCGCGCACTTTGACGCGAGCGTAGCAGTCGCCCTGCGCGTCCAGAATCGGCTGGAAGTCGGAAAGGAAGCGGTAGCCACCGTTGCCCAGCATGCGCACGTCGTAGTTCACGTTGGAAGCGCGCGCGAACGGGCCCACCATGCTTTGCGCAAGGGCGTCCTCATGGCTGATGAACCCAACGCCCACCGTGCGGTTCTTCACCGAGGTGTCCTTCAGAAACGCGTTCATGATCTGGCGGTAATCGTCTTTGATGCCCTCCAGCACGCGCTTGATCTCGGCGAACTGAGCCTCGTCTATGTCGCGGGCCACGCCGCCCACCTTGACCACGGAAAAGATGACGCGCCCGCCCGTGGTCTTCTCGAAGATGTCGAGCACCCGCTCGCGCAGCCGCCAGCAGTGCATGAACAGGCTCTCGAAGCCGAAGGCGTCGGCGGCCAGGCCCATCCACAGCACGTGGGAGTGGATACGGGACAGCTCGTGCCAGATGACGCGCAGGTACTCGGCTCGCTCGGGCACTTCCACGCCCATGAGCTTCTCAACCGTCTCGGCGTAGCCGAGGGAGTGCCCGAAAGCGCAGATGCCGCAGATGCGCTCGGCCACGTAGATGAACTGGTTGTAGTCGCGCGTTTCCACGAGCTTTTCAAGCCCGCGGTGGATAAAGCCGATCTGCGGGATAGCCTCGATGACGGTTTCGTCCTCCACCACGAGGTCGAGGTGCAAAGGCTCCGGCAGCACCGGGTGCTGCGGGCCGAACGGGATGACGGTCGCCTTCCCCATG
>NZ_CBDTNW010000144.1:0-5394 GCF_965361815.1 Rubneribacter sp. | reverse complement strand
GGCCGGCCCGCGCCGACCCCGGTTCAACGGGGGCGCTTCCGCGAGCTGGCCACAAACCGCGCCCTGTGGCACGCCGGCCCGCCGATCCGACGCGCCAACAGGCCGCGCGATTCCGGCGACCTGGTGTTTCTCCAGGCGCGGAGGGGCCGGAGGGCGGAAAAGCGGCCCCGCGCGTGCCGCAGGGCGCGGTTTGTGACCAACCTGCGGGCAACCCCTCGCCGAGCCACCTCCGGAGGGGCCCGTGTCAACGGTGGTTCAACAGAGAGCGGGATCCTCGCTGGACAAAACGGCCCCCAATCCACATCCTTGCGTGCGAATAATTAAGGAGGCGAGCGATCTACCTGGGATGACGCGAAGGTCCTTTTCGTACTCCTTGCAAAAGGGGCAGAGTCGGACCAAAAACATGTGGACCAAAGTCCGTTTTGTCCAAGAGAATTTCACTCATATTTTAAAGACGTCGCATGGCTGCGTTTCGCAGGCTCCGTCTCCCAGCGGCTCCGCACAGCCGAAACCCCACCCCGCCCCAAATTCGAATCGGAGCAAACCGGCGAGAACGGGCTTCCCGTCCTTGATGAGGACCCGACGCCCCCGATGCGGCCCCGTGCGAGAACGGGGTTCGCGCGCTCTTTGCATGGACCCGGACGAGGACGAGCTTCACGCGCCCCCGCACGCCGAGCAAAAACAAGGCTTGCGCGCTCCTGCATGCGCTTGATCGGGAACGGATCCGGTCGCGAACCCATCGCATGCCAAACTCGATTGCGAACCCACCGTGTATCCGACGCGGATCCGACGCAGATTCCACGCGAATCCGACGCGGATCCGGCGCAGATCCAATGCGAACCTGTCGCGCATCCAACACCCATCCGATGCGAATCCAGCGTCAAATTTCAATATAACACCTGATCAACGACTTAAAAGCGAGCATGCTTAAAAGCAGGGGATCCGATAAGATACGGCAATGACCATTTTCCTCTCCCATATCACCGCTCTTGAATGCTGGAACTCCGGCCTCCTTGACGCGCTCGCGTTTCCCCCGCATTCCATCGCGCGGGCACCGCTTGGATGCATGGAGGAAAAACGCCTCGCCGACACGCTGGCGACAAGGCGTTCGAAGGCGGCGTGTCGGGAGACGCTCCCTTTCGGCACCGATGCGCAATCCGACGCCTCCCTATGCAAGCCGACCGCGCAAGACGTCGCCGAATTGCGGGCGCTCGGCATAGCCCCTCAGCTAAAACGGCTGCACGTCCTCGTCCCGGGAAAGAGCGCGCGCAATCACCTGCGTGGAGTCGAGTGCCACGTATGCACGTCCAACCTGCCCGCGGGCTCGTTCCTTCGCCTGTCGGAGAACCTGTTCGTCGCTTCTCCCGAGCTGTGCTTCCTTCAAGCGGCTCCGGCACTGCCCTTCCCTGCGCTGGTGAAGCTGGGGTACGACCTGTGCTCCCGCTACGCTCGCTCCTTCGACGGCTCGACGAGCTATGATCGCCCCCTCCCCCTGACCACCGCCCACGTCATCGAAGGCTTTCTGGACGCCGTCGGGCTTCGCGGCACCGCGCCCGCACGCAAAGCCCTACGGTACGTGGCCGAATGCTCGCGCTCCCCGATGGAGACGGCTCTTGCGTGCGCTTTGTGCCTGCCACCGCGTCATGGGGGCTACGGCTTGCCGCTTCCTTGCATGAACTACCGTGTGGACACGGACCGCGCGGACCGCGGAGGCGGGGCGGGCTATCGGCTGTGCGACCTGTTCTGGCCGAAAGCGCGTTTGGCCGTGGAGTACGACAGCGACCTCGAGCATACCGGCCCGCAGAGGATAGCGGCGGACGCCGCGCGTCGAAACGCGCTGGAAACCGAGGGCGTCACCGTGATAACCGCCACGAGACAGCAGGTGATGAGGCCGCTTCACCTCGACAGGCTCGCCCACCAGATAGCCCGACGCCTGAATGTGCGCATCAGAGACGAACGCCTTCCCAGCCTTTCCGCGCGGGCGAGGCTCATGGAATCCCTCGTTGCATGAAAGAGCCGCCGCATCTCGCCCGTCTCCGGCATGCAGCGCCTAGCGCACGCTCACGAGCATGTCCTGGTAGGCGGCGCGCACCGCAGCCGGATGGCCCTCGCGGGAAAGCGCCGCCGCAAGCGCCTCGACCGGCAGCCGGTAGGTGTTGTTGTTCTGAGAGATGTGCATGGCCACCACCTGCTCCAAGCCCGCATGCAGAAGCCGCGCCAGCTCCTCGGCCGCCTGCCCGTTGGAAAGATGCCCCGCATCCGACGCCACGCGGCGCTTCACCGGGTAAGGGTAGGGCCCCTCCGCGAGCATCCGCGGATCATGGTTAGCCTCTATCGCAAGCAGGCGCACGCCGAGAAGCGCCTCGTGGGCCTCTCCCGTCACCGCCCCCGTGTCGGTCATGAGGCCCGCCGCGTCGCCTCCTGCGGCCTCGAAGCGAAAGCCGCAAGAGGCGGCCGCGTCGTGGGAGGTGCGAAAGGCGCCCACCTGCATGCCGGCAAGCGACAGCGCCTCGCCCGCCGAAAACGCGCGCACGTCGCACGAACCCTCGAGCGCCGCCACCTCCCGGCTGGCCGCGCGCACCGCGCGCTCCGCGTACACAGGCGGCCGCACGCCCGCCTTCGCCAGCCCCCGCAGCACCACGCCCAGGCCCTTCGTGTGGTCGGTGTGCTCGTGGGTCACCAGGACCGCGGCCAGGTTCGCAGGATCGAAGCCCGCCTCCTCGCAGCGCGCGAAGAAGTCCCTTTTGCAGATGCCGCAGTCCACGAGCACGCCCGCGCCCGTGGCCACATCCTCGACGACCGTCGCGTTCCCGCGGCTGCCGCTTGCCAGCACGTGCACGGCCAAACGATGCTCCATACGCTTCCTCTCGAAACAGATGGAGGGCGGAAAGCCGCCCCTCCCCTTCCGCGCCTTTTCACCCGCCAAGCAGCGCCGCCACCAGGCGCGCCAGACGCCCGCAGCGCGTCTACAGCCGCTCGATCACGCCTGTGATCAGGCGCGCGAAGTCGGCCTCGCGGGTTTTCGCCACGTCGAGCACCTCCGTGCCCGTGGGGCTTGCTCCCTCTATGCCGCAGCCCATGTTCGACACCAGCGACACCCCCAGCACCCGCATGCCCACGTGCCGCGCGGCGATGACCTCCTCGCACACGCTCATGGCAACCGTGTCGGCGCCCCATGAGCGGAACATGCGGATCTCGGCCGGCGTCTCGAAGCTCGGGCCGAGCGCGCCAAGGTACACGCCTTCCCGCACGCGGATGCCGCGCTCGGCGGCCACGTCGCGCGCGATGGCGCGCAGCTTGGGGTCGAAGGCGTCCTTCATGCTGAAGAACCGCTCGGAGAGGTTGGCCGGATCGGACGCGGCTATGGGGTTGCGACCGGTGAAGTTGATTTGGTCGCTCATGATGCAGAAGTCGCCCACCTCGTAGTCCGGGTTGAGGGCGCCGGCGGCGTTCGTGGTGATGAGCGTGCGCACCCCCAGACGCTCCATGAGCCACACAGGATAGGCCACCTCCTGCGCGTCGTTGCCCTCGTAGCCATGCAGGCGGCCCTGCATGGCCAGCACGCACTTGCCGCCGAGCATGCCGCACACGAAGCGCCCCACGTGCCCCTCGGCCGTGCTCGTCTTCATGCGCGGCACCTCCGCGTAGGGGACGCGCACGGCGTCGGCCACCTCGTTCGCCAGCGGGTTCAGGCCCGAGCCCAGCACCAGACCCACCGTCGGCTCGCGGCCCTCCAAACGGCGGCGCAGCACGTAGGCCGACAGCGTGAGGTCGTCGTCGAGGATGTTGCGTGCGATCATGGCGCGTCCCTCCCGGTTCCCCTCGTCCCCTCTACGCCAATCCGCAAGCCGCACGCAGGGCCTGCGCGCGGTCGGTGCGCTCCCAGGTGAACTCGGGCAGCTCGCGTCCGAAGTGGCCGTAGGCGGCCGTCTTGCGGTAGATGGGGCGGCGCAGGTCAAGCGCGTCGACGATGGCGCCGGGGCGCAGGTCGAACGTCTGGGCCACCGCGCGCTCGATGTCGGCCTCGGGCACCGTGTTCGTGCCGAAGGTGTCCACCATCACGCTCACCGGCCGCGCCATGCCGATGGCGTAAGCCACCTGCACCTCGCAGCGGCGCGAAAGCCCTGCGGCCACCACGTTTTTGGCCACCCAGCGCGCCGCGTAGGCCGCCGAGCGGTCCACCTTCGTGCAGTCCTTGCCGGAGAACGCGCCGCCGCCGTGGCGGCCCATGCCGCCGTAGGTGTCAACGATGATCTTGCGGCCGGTGAGGCCCGCGTCCCCCATGGGTCCGCCCACCACGAAGCGCCCGGTGGGGTTCACGTGAATCTGCGCGTCGCGGGCCAGCTCCACGCCCTCGCGCGCAAGCACCGGCTCCACCACGTGCTCCACGATGGCGGCGCGCAGCTCGTCGTGCCCCCACTCCTCGGCGTGCTGCGTGGACACCACCACCTTCTCCACATGCACGGGCCGGCCGTCCTCGTAGCGCACCGACACCTGGGTCTTGCCGTCGGGGCGCAAGCCCGCGAGCGTGCCGTCCTTGCGCACCTCGGTGAGCCGCTCGGCCAGGCGGTGGGCCAGGTAGATGGGCAGGGGCATGAGCGTGGGCGTCTCGTCGCACGCATAGCCGAACATCATGCCCTGGTCGCCCGCGCCGATGCGCTCGTAGGGGTCGTCGCCGGCCTGACCGTGCTGGGCCTCCCAGCTTTCATCCACGCCCTGCGCGATATCGGGGCTTTGGTCGTGGATGGCGTTGAGCACGCCGCACGTGTCGCAGTCGAAGCCGTACTTCGCACGGTCGTAGCCGATGTCGCGCAGCACCTCGCGCACGATGGCCGGCACGTCCACGTAGGCCTGCGTGCGGATCTCGCCGGTGACGATGACCATGCCGGTGGTGGCCATGGTCTCGCAGGCCACGCGCACCTGCGCGGGATCGGCGGGCTGGCCGTTCGGGGCGATGTATCCCGCCGCCGCCAGCTCCGTCTCTTTGGCAAGGATGGCGTCCAATATGGCGTCGGAGATTTGGTCGCACACCTTGTCGGGGTGCCCCTCCGTGACGGACTCGGACGTGAACAGGTACGATGATGCTTCGGCCATGAGTTCCTCCTTCATCGCTGTAGGCCGGACCACCTTGGCGCGCACGCCAGGTTGGTGTCGGGATCTCAGAGCCAACTCTCTCCCCCGACTCTCGATAAACGGATGCCCGCATTCGCCGCACGGGCCGCGAACCTCGCAATCTTACCGCAACGCCCCTCCGCGCACAATCCGCACGGGGCGCCCGCCACCTCCCCTCCGCAATTCCTCCGTCATGGTTGATTGCAATCGCAGTCTGGACACTGCAATAGCAAGCTGGACATTCGAAGCTTGGCAGCAGGTTATGAATGAAAAAGACCTTCA
>NZ_CBDTNW010000143.1:0-5096 GCF_965361815.1 Rubneribacter sp. | reverse complement strand
GAGATCGCAAACCTCTCTGCCACACCGGGTCTTCCCTCCGGAGTACGAGAGTGCGTGGTTTGTGACCAACTTGCGGGGAACCCTTCGCCGAACCGTTGCTGGCAGGGTTCGTGCCAACGCTGGCTTAACGGCGGAGCGGAAGCGGCCCTGTTGAACCGGGGCCGGCGAGGCCGGGCCGACCCGCCGGGCAAAGCCCCGCCGACGCTTCGGAAAGCCCTGCCTGTCGGTCGCCCGTCGGGCAGGGCTTTCCGAAGCGGCCGAATCGGGCATCGTTTCCGCATCGGGCGGGCTTGAGCTGGGCGCCGTCGATTTCGGCATCTCGACCACGCTGACGGCTGCGGGGCGCGCCGCACGCGCCCCGCGCCGAAACCGCAGAGCCGGCGAAGGCCGCCAGCCCACTTCCGCGCGAAACGGCTCCCCTACTTCGCCACCAGCACGGAAGCCTTCGAGCCGTGCAGGATCTTGTGGCTCACGCTGCCCAGGTACTCCTTCAGCCCGCTCAAACCCCGGCTTCCCACAACAACCAGGTCGTAATCGCGCTGATCGATCAACTTGAGGATCTCGGTTGCGGGGCTGGTGCCTGTCAGCAGCAGGGAGTCCACCCGGTCGGCCACCGCCTCGCCCATGCTCTGCGCCGCCTCAGTCAGAAGGTCCTCCCCATCGGAGATCATCATATCCAGAATGTCCCTGAAGCTGGCCATCTGGGCTTCGTCCAGAAGCGGGATGGGGACGACGTACACGATGTCCACATGGGCCGCAGGATTCGCTTCAGCCAGGCCGGCAGCCATGTCGAGCGCGCGCCGGGCGCCCTCGGATTCGTCGAACGCAACCAGCAGATTGTTCACAGCCATGGGTTGGCCCCCTTTCGGTTTCGGCGAGCGCCGGCGCGCCGCCGTTGTCCATGCAATCCAGTATAGGCCTTTCTGCGGGCGTCGTCCGCAGAAAGAGCCTGATGTTCCCGTTGCGAAGGGAACGGCACGACGCCAGGCGGCGCGCAGCCCCCCGCGTGCAACGGCCGGCCAACGCCCTCGTGACCGCTTCCGCAACAACCGCGAACGCCCGCGTCCCAACGCTTGCGCACGCCTACGATAGGCCGAAACGAAACAACGCGCCCCTGCGGTCCGACCGCAAGGTCGCGCGACAAGGGAAAGGACGGCCATGCAGCGATTCGATGCGGCGATCATAGGATTCGGGACGGCCGGGCGGGCATTGGGAGCGGCTTTGTCCGATGCCGGCCAAACGGTGGCCGTGGTGGAGCAATCCGATGCGATGTACGGAGGCGCCTGCGTCAACAACGCCTGCATTCCCACGAAGGCGCTCGTAGAGGCGGCGCGCCTGTCGGCGGCCGCAGGAGGTTCCATCGTCGCACGGGAAGAGCGCTACGCGGCCGCCGTGGACGGAATGGACCGGCTGAGAGCCTCCATCCGCAAGCGGAACCACCGATCCCTCGCCGACCGCGCGAACGTGGAGGTGATCATGGGGCGCGCGACGTTTTCCGGCGCCAGGCGCCTGACCGTCTCCGCCCCCGACGGCGTGCGCGAACTGGAAGCGAGCCGCTTGTTCGTGGACACGGGCTCGCTCCCCTCCCTGCCGCCCATCCCCGGCGCGAACAGCCCGCGCGTCCACGTGAGCAGCACGCTCATCAACGTCCGCACGCTGCCCCATCGGCTCGTCGTCATCGGCGGCGGCTTCGTCGGCCTCGAGTTCGCCTCGATGTACGCCGACTTCGGCGCGCAGGTGACCGTGCTGCAGCGCGGACCGGCCATCCTCAAGCACGAAGACCCCGACGCCGCCCAAGCCGTGCGCGACAGCCTGCAAAGCCGGGGCATCACCGTTTTGTGCAACGCCGACGTTGCGCGCATAGACGACGAGCAAAGCCAGGTCTTGGTGATCGCCCGCATCGACGGACACGAGACGCGGCTTCCCGCGCACGCCGTGCTGATCGCCGCCGGACGCACGCCCAACGTCGCAGGGCTTGGGCTGGAAACCGCCGGCATCCAGCTTGACGAGCACGGGGGCATCGCCGTGGACGAGCACCTGCGCACCACGGCCCCCGGCGTCTGGGCCATGGGGGACGCGACCGGAGGCCCCCAGTTCACCTACCTCGCCTACGACGATTTCCGCATAGTCGCCTCCGACGTGCTGGGAGACGGTTCGCGCACCACCCGAAACCGCGGAGCCGTGCCCCGCTGCACGTTCGTTCATCCGCCGTTCGCACGCATCGGCATGACCGAGGGGCAGGCGCGCGAAGCAGGCCATGCCGTTGAGGTCAGGACGCTTCCGGCCTCCGGCATATCGCAGGCGCGCATCTTGCAGGACGACACCGGCCTGATGAAGGCGGTGGTGGACAGGGAATCGGGCCTCCTTTTGGGAATGGACCTGTTCTGCGAGGACGCCCAAGAGCTGGTGAACACGGTGAAGATCGTCATGGACGCGCGCATACCCGTCGCGGCGCTTGGAGGCGCGGTGTTCTCGCATCCGTCGATGACCGAGGCGTTCAACAACCTGTTCTCCTGATCGGACGTGCGAGGGGCATTGCATTCCCCGGCACATCAGGCAAGCCCCAATCCGCGTCTTCAACCAAAATTTTATGCCATTGACATAGCTTTTTGTCCGGCCGAATATAGGCAAGCTGAAGAAAGAAGCCTGACGGGGGCATCCGGGCTGCAGCGGCGCACGTCGCAGCGCCCGTTCGCACCGACAGGCGCAAAGCCATTCGAAAGAACAGGAGAAACCATGGCAATCGAAGCGTACTGCATGAAGTGCAAGGAGAAGCGCGCGATGAAGGACCCCAAAGAGGGCACCACGAAAAACGGCAAGCCCATCACGAAGGGCACCTGCCCGGTGTGCGGCAGCACCATCTGCCGCATCGGCGCCGCGAAGTAGCGCGCAGCGAACAACGTCGAAATCCGTTTATCCACCGCCGGCTCCGTCCGCTTTGCAGGAAGCGGCCGGAGCCGGCGGCGCGAACCATCGAAAAGAGAGGCACCAATGGAAGCATCACCCTTGAAGAAATATGCCGCCGAGGCGTTCGGCACCTTCGTCCTCACATTGTTCGGCTGCGGCAGCGCCGCCATCGCCGGCGCCACCTTGGGCACGCTCGGCATCGCCATGGCGTTCGGGCTGTCGATTGTGGCCATGGCGTTCGTCATTGGAAACGTGTCGGGCTGCCACATCAACCCGGCCGTGTCCTTTGGGCTGTTTTTGGACAAGCGCCTGGACGGCAAGGACCTTATCGGGTACTGGATTGCCCAGTTCATTGGCGGTATTGTGGCTGCGGCCGTGCTCATGCTCATCATCAACATGAGCGATCTGGGCGGCGTTTTGGAAACGGGCCTTGGCTGCGACGGCTACGACGCCGCCTCTGCCGTGGGCCTGAGCATGGCGGGCGCCTTTATCGTTGAGGTTATTCTGACCTGCATCTTCGTTTTGTCGGTGCTGGGCTCCACGGCCGACGAGAAGACCGCTCCGTTCGCCGGCATCATCATCGGCCTGACGCTGGCTTTCGTCCACATCATGGGCATCCCCCTGACCGGCACCTCCGTCAACCCCGCCCGCAGCTTCGGCCCGGCGCTCATGATGGCCGCAAACGGCGACATGACCGCGCTGTCCCAGGTGTGGGTGTTCATCGTGGCCCCGCTGGTGGGCGCAGCCTGCGCCGCCGGCATCTGGATGGCGTTCAAAAAGAGGGAGTCTCGTTAACGGCGAGCCTTCTTGCCAGGGGCAGCATTTCGCCGTTGCGCGACTTGAGGAACACGATGCACAGCGGCACGGGCGCCGAATCCTTTTCCGCGAGCGGCCTCAAAACGCACTCCGGCGTCATGCGCCCCATGGCCGCCACGCCCACGGTGAGCAGAACGCCGTCTTCGTCGAAATGGCGCGGTACGTCGCTGAACGGCACATCGACGTACCGCAGGCCCGGCGCGCGTTTGCGGCACACATCGACGACGCTTTCGTTCGCATCGTCGAACCAGCTCGCCCGCGCAACGGGATACGGCGCCACCTCGGACAGAGAAACCGCGTCCTTGCCGGAAAGAGGATGTCCCGTCCGCATCATCACGCCCGGGGGCACCGTTCCTATGGACAGGCACGTCACGTCAAGGCACTCGATCCGGCCAACCGTGATCAACGCATCGAAACGGCCTTCGCGCAGCCCCGCAAGGCCCTCTTGCGCCACGGCAAGATCCACGACCGCCTCTATGCCAAGCTGATGCGCAATGACCAAGGCGACGTTTTTGCGCACCAGCTCGTTGCCCGCAAACGGCGGCGTGTTCAAAGCCAGACGGAGCTTCTCGTCGGCGTCGTCGTAGATGCGGTAGCGCCGCGCGAACAGGATCAAACCGTCGAACTTTCCCAGCACAGATGACGCGTGCCGATAGAACAAGCGGCCGAGCGGCGTCGGCCTCATGCCGCGGTTTTCGCGTATGAAAAGCCCCCCCCCAGCTCTTTTTCAAGGTCGGCGATGGCCTTGGACACGGCTTGCACCGTTTTGCCCTCTTCCTTGGCGGCCGCCGACAGACTCCCCGAATCGTATACCAGAACAAAATATCTGATTTGTTTGATGTCCAATGCCCATCCCCGCCCTCACGTGCCAACACACCCCGGCCGACCGCACTGCCCAATCGGCCGCCATGGATTCTATTGCCCCGCTCCGAGCATTGGAGGCTCCCCCTTTTGCCTCAACTGTTATTTGAATGAGGAAGACGTCCGCCAAGCACGCGCCGGGGCGGGTGCCGGGCCGCAGGCGGGCGCGAAGCTGCGAAAGGGCGCGGGATGCAAGCGACTGCGGGACCGCGAACGAAAGCCGGGCCGCAGGCGGGCGCGGGTCCGCAAATGGCACGGAGCCGCAAGCGGACGCAGGGCGCCCTCCGTGAAGAAACGAGGCAGCACCGGCTCCGCTCGCCCCGTCATCTCCGTCCTCTGCTATCCTTTGGGTTTTCGAGAACGCCCTTGGAGGGCGCCAAGCATCGCACGGAAAGGAGGGCGCCTTGAGAACGCGCAAGCCAATCGCGCAGAACCGCGGGAAGGGGGAAGGAACAAAACCCATCCGCACGCACCGTGTAATTTCCTTTTCCCCCCACTCCATGTTTTTGACA